>DATNBT010000047.1:0-11520 GCA_035571855.1 Vicinamibacterales bacterium | reverse complement strand
GTTCTTCCTCGGCTACGGGAACATCGGGACCTTGATCGCGAAGCCGAGGAAGAACGCGAGGAAGATCCACCACTGCATGTTGAACGGCACCGACAGGCGGTGGAACAGCGTGACGTCGAACGTGTACACGCCCGTCACGCTGTGGTTGTAGAAGTACAGCGCAAGGATGCCGAGCAGCATGACGACGCTGCCGACCAGGGTATACAGGAAGAACTTGATCGCCGAGTAGAGCCGATTGGCGCTGCCCCAGATCCCGATGAGGAAGTACATCGGTACCAGCATCACTTCCCAGAACAGGAAGAACAGCAGGAAGTCGAGCGACATGAACGCGCCGAGCATGCCCGTCTGCAGCACGAGCAGGAAGATGTAGTACTCCTTCACCCGCTCGGTGATCGCCGTCCACGACGACAGGACGGCGATGAACCCCATCATCGTCGTCAGCAGGATCAGCAGCGTGCTGAGGCCGTCGATGCCGAGGAAGTACTCCGCGCCGACCGAGGGAATCCACGGCGCCCGCTCGATGAACTGGAATTCGGCGCCCGACGGCTGATACCAGAACCAGAGGGGGACCGAAATCAGGAAGCCGGCGAGCGCGACGATGTTCGCGATCCAGCGGATCGCGTTCTCGTTCTGCTTCGGCACCAGCAGCAGAAGCAGCGCGCCGACGAGCGGCGTGAACAGAATGATTGAAAGTAGGTGATTCATATCAACGCATGAACAGATAGATGCTGACGAACGCGAACACGCCGAAGAGCATCAGCAGCGCGTAGTTCTGCACGAGGCCCGTCTGAACCTTCCGGAACCAGAAGCTGCCTTCCTCGCAGATGCGTCCGACGAGGTTGACGAGGCCGTCGACGACCGTGCGATCGGCCAGGCCCGAGAACCAGGCGCTGATGACCGTGAACCAGCCGGCCCCGTTCACCGCGCCGTCTACGACGTTGCGGTCGACGGCCCAGAGACCCTTGCCCGCGCCGAACGTGCCCGAGATGACGGTGGCGTCGTACAGCTCGTCGACGTAGTACTTGTTCGACAGCACGCGATGCGCGCCCGCCCACTGCTCCGCCAGCTGCTCTGAAATCTCCGGGCTGGTGACGTAGAACTTGTGCGCGAGCGCGATGCCGCAGAGCGCGACGAGCAGCGAGAATCCCATGAGCCCGAGCTCCAGCTGGCGCGACACGTGCGGCTCTTCGCCGTGTTCTTCCGCACCGGCTTCACCCTGGTTCGCCTGAAGGCGGACACTACCAGCTTCGGTGGTGGTGTCCGGCTTCAGCCGGACCTCCTGTGCCGTGAAGCTCGGCTCGAGAAATTTCTCAATCGCGTTGCCGCCGCCGAGCGCGGCCGGAATGCCGACAAAGCCGGCGACGATCGCGCCGACCGCGAGCGTCATCAGCGGGAACGTCATCGGCGTCGGCGACTCGTGCGGTCCGTGCCACGGACCGTGCCCGTGGCCGGCGTCATCGTCGTGATGGGCGTGCGTGTCAGCGGGACCGTGCGAGACCTCGTGATCGTCCCTGTTCGCCTGGCCGTGCGCGTGCGGATCGGCGGGATGCGACACCTGGTGCGCGGCCGCGGTGGACGTCGCCGCCGCCGTCGAATGCCCCGCCGCCTCCCACGCCGGACCGCGATAGCCGCCGAGGAACGTCATCGCCACGAGGCGCCACATGTAGAACGCGGTCATGAACGCGGTGACGACCGCGACCACCCAGACCGCCTTGTTGTGCAGGAACGCCTGGAACAGGATCTCGTCCTTGCTGAAGAACCCGGAGAACGGAATGATGCCGGCGATCGCCACCGTGCCGATCAGCATGGTCGCGAACGTGACGGGCAGGTATTTTTTCAGCCCGCCCATCTTCCGCATGTCCTGCTCGCCGCCCATCGCGTGAATCACGGAGCCGCTGCCGAGGAACAGCAGCGCCTTGAAGAACGCGTGCGTCATCAGATGGAACGCGCCGGCCGAGAAGGCGCCGACGCCGACGGCCGTGAACATGTACCCGAGCTGCGAGACGGTCGAGTACGCGAGGACCTTCTTGATGTCGTACTGCACCAGGCCGATCGTCGCGGCCATGAGCGCCGTGAGCACGCCGACGATCGCCACGATCGTCATCACCTGCGGCGCGTGCGAGAACAGCACGGCATTGCGCCCGAGCATGTAGACGCCGGCGGTGACCATCGTCGCGGCGTGAATCAGGGCCGAGACGGGCGTGGGGCCTTCCATCGCGTCCGGCAGCCAGACATACAGCGGAATCTGCGCGGACTTGCCGGTCGCGCCGACGAACAGGAACAGGCTGATGAACGACAGCACGCCGAAGTGCATCGCCTCGACCGGCATCGTCGCCGCCGCGTTCTGCACCGCGCGGAAGTCGAGCGTGCCGAACGTGGAGTAAATCAGGAAGACGCCGAGGACGAAGCCCCAGTCGCCGACGCGATTGGTGATGAAGGCCTTCCTGCCCGCGTCCGCCGCGCTCTTCTTCTCGTACCAGTAGCCGATGAGGAGGTACGAGCAGAGGCCCACGCCTTCCCAGCCCACGAACATCACCAGGAAGTTGTTTCCCAGGACGAGGTTGAGCATGAAGAAGCAGAAGAGGTTCAGGTAGCAGAAGAAGCGCGCCACGCCGGCCCGCGGCTCGTCGGCCATGTAAGCCGTCGAGTACACGTGGATCAGCGTGCCGATGCCGGTGACGATGAGAATCATCATCCCGGAGAGCGGATCGAGCCGGTAGCCCCACGGCACCGAGAACATGCCGACGGTGCCGTTGTGCGTGGCGAGCGGAATCTGCGGAATCCACTGCGCCACGATCACGTCCACGCCGCGCGCCTCGGGCGGCAGGCCGAGCATCTGCCAGAACGCGGCGACCGACAGCGCGAGCGCGGCGAGCATCATCGTGCACGCGACGACGCCCGCGGCCTTGCGCGAGAAGTACCGGATGCCCAGGAGCCCGTTGATCGCGGCTCCGATGCCCGGCAGCAGGGGAATCAGCGGAAGGTATCGCATTACCAGCGCATCAGATTCATTTCGTCGATGTTGACGCTTTCCTTGTTGCGGTAGAACGCGAGGATGATGCCCAGGCCCACCGCCGCCTCGGCCGCCGCGACCGCGATGACGAAGATCGCGAACACCTGGCCGATCACGTTGTGCAGCTGGGCCGAGAACGCGACCAGGTTGATGTTGACCGCGTTCAGGATCAGCTCGATCGACATGAAGATGATGATGATGTTGCGGCGCACCATCACGCCGATGACGCCGATGATGAACAGCGCCGCCGACAGAAGCATGTAGTGCGTGGGCGTAATCGGCATCAGAGTTCTCGCTTCGCCAGCACGATCGCCCCGATCATCGCCACGAGCAGCAGCATCGACGCGATCTCGAACGGAATCAGATAGCTCGTATAGAGCAGCCAGCCCACCTGCTCGGTGTTGCCGGAGACGGGCATCGACGCCTCGGTCGCCGTCGCGGCGACAGCCGGCGCCTTCATGTACCCGGACACGAGGATCGCGCCGAGCTCGATCAGCACCGCGGCCGCGAGGCCGAAGCCGAACTTCGTCATGCGATGCGGATCCGAATGCGCCTCGGGCGGACGCTTCAGGTTCACGAGCATGACGACGAACAGATAGAGAACGACGATGCCGCCGGCGTAGACGAGGATCTGAATGACCGCCAGGAACTGGGCGTTCAGCATCACGTAGAGCGCGGCGACGAACAGGAAGTCGAGGACGAGGAACAGCACGCTGTGGACGGTGTCCTTCGTCGTCACCACGAGCACGGCGAAGCCGAGGATGAACGCCGCAATCGTGTAGAACGCGATCGCCTGGAGCATCAGAACAGCATCACTTTCACGATGCCCGTGACGACCAGGTTCGCGATCGCCAGCGGAATCAGCACCTTCCAGCCGAGACGCATCAGCTGGTCGTAGCGGTAGCGCGGCAGCGTCGCGCGCACCCATATAAAGATGTAGAGGAAGACGAACGACTTGATCAGGAACCACATCCAGCTGGGGACCACGCCGAGGAAGTGCAGCGCCGAGACGTTCGGGAACGGCCGCAGCCATCCGCCGAAGAAGAGCGTCGTGGCGACCGACGAGACGACGATCATGTTCGCGTATTCCGCCAGGAAGAACAGCGCGAACCGCATGCCGCTGTACTCCGTGTGGAACCCGCCGGTCAGTTCCTGCTCGGCTTCCGGCAGGTCGAACGGCGCGCGGTTGGTCTCCGCGAGGCTGCCGATGAAGAAGATCACGAACGCGACCGGCTGCACGAACCCGAACCAGACGCGCGAGTTGTACTGCGCGTTGACGATCGACACCATGCTCAGCGAGCCGGCGACCAGGATGACGCTCACCAGCGTCATCGTCACGGCGATTTCGTAGGAGATGAGCTGGGCCGACGCGCGGAGGCTCGCGAGCAGCGGGAACTTCGAGTTGCTGGCGTACCCCGCGAGGATGATGCCGTAGACGCCGACCGAGGCGACCGACACGATGTACAGCAGCCCGACGTTGACGTCCGTGATGTACAGCGACACGTCGCGGCCGAAGAGATGCACGGTCGGCCCGAACGGAATCACCGCGTAGACGATGAGCGCCGGCACCATCGAGATCACCGGCGCCGCCGTGAAGACCCACCGATCCGCCTTGGTCGGCGTGATGTCTTCCTTGAGCATCAGCTTGACCGCATCGGCGATCGGCTGCAGCACGCCCTGCGGCCCGACGCGCATCGGGCCGAGCCGTGACTGCACCCACGCAATGACCTTGCGCTCGAGGAGCGTCATGTACGACACGCCGACGAGCGTCGCGTTGAGGACGATCAGGATCTTGATCAGCGGAATGAGAAATTGATCGATCACCGA
This sequence comes from Vicinamibacterales bacterium, assembly GCA_035571855.1. Classification (GTDB taxonomy): domain Bacteria; phylum Acidobacteriota; class Vicinamibacteria; order Vicinamibacterales; family CAVVIG01; genus DATNBT01. The sequence continues at coordinate 6,680 of DATNBT010000047.1, read as the reverse complement.
TCCACCTCTCCGAGCACGATGTCGATCGAGCCGATGAGGGCGACGACGTCGGCGACGAGGTGGCCGCGCACGAGCCGCGGCAGGCCCTGCAGGTTGCAGAACGACGGCGGGCGCACGCGGAAGCGGTACGGGTTCGTCGACTTGCCGTCGCTGACGATGAAGTAGCCGAGCTCGCCTTTCGGCGACTCGATCGCGTGATACGTCTCGCCCGCCGCCGGCTTGATCAGGCGCGGGACTTTGCCGACGATCGGGCCCTCGGGAATCCCCTGCGTCGCCTGGCGGATGATCCGCAGCGACTGCCGGAATTCCTCCATCCGGACCAGATACCGGTCGTAGGTGTCGCCCTTCACGCCGACGGGCACGTCGAAGTCCATCTCGGCGTACGCGGAGTACGGCTCGTCCTTGCGCACGTCGCGCGCGACGCCGGAGCCGCGCAGCGCGGGACCGCACAGGCCGAGGCCGATCGCTTCGGGACCGGAGATGACGCCGATGCCCTTCGTCCGCTCGAGCCAGATGCGGTTGTGCGTCAGCAGCGTCTCGTACTCGTCGATCTTGCCGTCCATGATGTCGCAGAACGCGAGGACCTTCTTGTCCCAGCCGGGCGGGATGTCCTGCGGCAGGCCGCCGATGCGCATCGAGTTGTACGTGAGCCGCGCGCCGCAGAACTCCTCGAAGAGATCGAGGATCAGCTCGCGCTCGCGGAACGCGTAGAGGAACACCGTCATCGCGCCGATGTCCATCGCGTGCGTGCCGACCCACAGGCAGTGGCTCGCGATCCGCTGCAGCTCCATCAGGATCGTGCGGACGTACTGCGCGCGCCGCGGGACCTCGACGTTGAGCAGCTTCTCGACCGTCTCGCAGTAGCCGACGTTGGACGTCGCCGCGGCGACGTAGTCCATGCGATCCGTCAGCAGGACGATCTGCGTCCAGTTGCGGTTTTCGCTCAGCTTCTCGATGCCGCGGTGCAGGTAGCCGATGACGACTTCGGCGTCGACGACCTTCTCGCCGTCCAGCCGCAGAATCACCCGGAGCACGCCGTGCGTGCTCGGATGCTGCGGGCCCATGTTGATCACCAGCTCGCTGGTGTCGAACATCTCGCCGTGAATGAGATCCGTGCTACTCAATGTCCGCTTCTTCCCGCGCCTGCCGGAGTTTCAGCCAGTCGATCGGGTTCTCCATCAGCAGCTCGCCCGGGCCTTCGAGCGGATAGTCCTTGCGCTGCGGATAACCCTGCCAGTCTTCCGGCATCAGGATGCGGCGGCGATCCGGATGGCCGGAGAAGTTGACGCCGAACATGTCGTAGACCTCGCGCTCGAGCCAGTTCGCCGCGGGCCAGATGGACGTCACCGACGGCACCGGCGTGTTCTCGGCGACCTTCACCTTCACGCGGACGCGATGACGATGGCGCGTCGAGTACAGCATGTAGATGACGTCGAAGCGGCCTTCGGCCCGGGGCGGCCAGTCGACGGCCGTGAGATCGGAGAGGTAATCGAACGCGCAGCCCGCGTTGTCGTGCAGGAACTGCGACGCCTGCAGCAGGTGCGACACGGGAACGACGACCGTCCAGTCCCCGAGATAGAGACTCAGCTGGGCGACGCTGCCCGACACGCCGTTCTGAAGCGCGGTGATGAATGCCGGAATCGCCGCGTCGGCCGGCGGCGCGGGTTCGACGGGCCCCGTCGGGGCCGCCGCTTTCGGTGCGTGCTCGGGCGCGTCAGCCACGAGCGATACCCACTACACCCATTCCAGTGCGCCCTTTTGCCATGCGTAGTAGTAGCCGACGACCAGAATGAAGATGAACACGATCATCTCGACGAGGCCGAAGAGCAGCAGCTTGTCGAAGATGACCGCCCACGGAAACATGAACACCGTCTCGACGTCGAAGATGACGAACAGCATCGCCACCAGGTAGTAGCGGATGCTGTAGCGGTCGCGCGCGTCGGTCAGCGGCTCGATACCGCACTCGTACGGCTCCAGCTTGACCTTGTTGTACCGCTTCGAGCTGATAAGCCCGGACACCACAAGCGTAAACAGCGCGAAGCCTGTGGCGACGACGACGAAGATGGCAATGGGAATGTAGGCTGAAGGCATCCGGGGGCGGCAGAAAAGCCGTTGTTTTATAGCATTCGGTCCAAGGGGTGTCAAGAAACGCAGCCGTGCGAACCGCCGCGGTTTTGATTTGCTGCAAGTTCTAGATTTCAAAGACTATACTGATCCAATGACTACCCGACCGCGTGCGTGCGTCGCCCTCGGTTCGCTGCTCATCATCTGCGCGGCCGTCCTGACGCATGCGCAGGCGCAGCCGCGCGGGATCTACACGAGCGTCCTCGACAAGGAAGGCAACCCCGTCGAAGGCCTCACGCCCGCGGACTTCGTCGTCCGCGAAGACAACGTTTCGCGCGAGGTGCTGCGGGTCGAACCGGCGGCCGCCCCGATGCAGATCGCGCTGCTCGTCGACAACAGCTCGCGGTCCGGCGCCAACATCAGGGATATCCGCGACGCCGCGGCCGAATTCATCAGGGCGGTCACCGGGACCGGCATGAAAAATGAGGTCGCCGTCATCGCCGTGGCCGACCGTCCCACGCTGCTCGTCGACTACACGACCGACCAGGCGAAGCTGCTCAAGGGCGCGGCGCTGTTCACCCAGCCGCAAAGCGGCGCCTACATGCTGGACGGCATCATCGAGACCTCGCGGGCGATGAAGAAGCGCGAGGCGGCGCGGCCCGTCATCGTCGCGATCGCGACCAACGGCCCCGAGCTCAGCAACCGCTATCACGACCAGGTGCTGCGCGCGCTCAAGGACGCCGACGTCTCGCTCCACATCGTCATGGTCGGCCAGCCGCCGACCGACATCACGACGAACGAAGGCCGCGAGCGCGCGACGTCGTTCTCCGACGGGACGGAACAGACGGGCGGACGCTACGACAACGTGCTCGCGCCGAGCGCGCTGGGCGCGCGGCTGAAGCAGGTCGGGACCGAGCTGACGCATCAGTATCTCGTGACGTACGCCCACCCGCAGTCGCTGATCCCGCCCGAGAAGATCAGGATTACGAGCAAGCGCGCGGACCTCATCGTCCGCGGCCAGCCGGCGAAGGTCAGCAAGTGAAGTTCGCCCTCGCGATCGTCGCGGCGGCGTCAACGGCAGCGGTGCTGGCGGCCCAGGATCAGCCGGCCTTCCGCGCGGGCGTCGAGCTCGTGTCGCTGAACGTCACGGTCATGGAAGGCACGAGGTACGTGACGGACCTCGAGCAGAAGGACTTCAAGGTCTTCGAGGACGGCGTGCAGCAGGACGTCACGTTCTTCAACAAGTCCAACCTGCCGATCGCGCTCGCGATGCTGCTCGACACCAGCGCGAGCATGGACACGAAGCTCCCCACCGCGCAGGAAGCCGCCATCGGATTCGCGAAGCGCATGCGCCCGCAGGATCTGGCGGAAGTGATCGACTTCGACAACCGCGTGACCGTGCTGCAGAACTTCACCAATTCCGCGCAGGAGCTCGAGACCGCGATCCGCCGCACGTCCGCCGGCGGATCGACCTCGCTCTACAACGCGGTGTACATCGCGCTGAAGGATCTGAAGAAGGTCGTCGCGAAAAAGCCCGAGGAAATCCGCCGGCAGGCGATCATCGTGCTGTCGGACGGCGAAGACACGTCGAGCCTGCTGCCGTTTGAGGAAGTGCTCGACCTGGCGAAGCGCTCCGAGACGGCGATCTACGGCATCGGCCTGCGCGACAACGACGCCGGCAGCGCGTCCAAGACGTTCAAGGAAGCCGAGTACGTGATGCGCCAGCTCTCGCAGCAGACGGGCGGCCGCGCGTTCTTCCCGAATCAGCTCGTGGAGCTGAACGGCGTCTACGGACAGATTTACGACGAGCTGTCGAGCCAGTACACGGTCGGCTACACGTCGAAGAACCCGAAGCGCGACGGCGCCTGGCGCCGCGTGGTCGTGCGCACGACCCGCGAAGGCACCGCGACGCGCACGAAGCAGGGCTACTTCGGGCCGACCAAGTAAAGTACGCCACGCATGAATCTCGTTCCGCTGGCGCTGTACGCCGCCGCGTTCATCGGCTACGCGCTGCACTTCGCACGACGAACCCCCGTGTCCGCGCGCCTCGCGACGACGACGCTCGCCGCGGCGACGCTCGCGCACACCTTCATCATCGGCATGCAGACGATGGAGGTCGGACAGGTGCCGGTGTTCGGCATGGCGTCGGCGGTGTCGATGTTCGTCTGGCTGCTCGCGGTCGCCTACCTCTATATGGAGGTCACGACCGACGAGCGGGCGATGGGCGTCTTCATCCTGCCGCTCATCATCGCGCTGCAGGCGATTCCGGCCTTCAGCGCCGCCTCGACGATCCGTCCCGCCGTGCTGCGCGGCCCCCTCTTCGGCATCCACGTCTCGTCCCTGCTGTTCGCGTACGCGAGCTTCGCGCTCGCCTGCGTGATCGGCATCACGTACGTGCTGCTGTTCAAGGAAATCAAGACGAAGCACCTCGGCGTGTTCTACGCGCGGCTGCCGTCGCTCCAGGTTCTCGACCAGATGAACCAGCGCGCGATCATCGTCGGCTGGGTGTTCCTGACCGTCGGCCTCGTGGCCGGCGTCGTGTTCGCGATCGAGGCGCACGTGCCGTCGATGCTGTCGCTCGAGGACCCGAAGATCTTCGTCGCGCTGATCTCGTGGGTCGTGTACTCGTTTGAATTGTTCGCCGCGCGCCGGATCGGCTGGGCTGGCCGGAGGGCCGCCTATCTGTCCGCGCTCGGCTTTGCGATCGTGCTGCTGAATTTCGTGCCGATCAGCTACCTGACCAGCAACCACAAGTTCTGATGCATCTGCTCCTCGTCGGAATCAGCCACAGGACCGCGCCGGTCGAACTCCGCGAGCGCGTGGACTTCCAGGCGCGCGGTGTCGAGCTCGCGCTCCGCACGCTGGCGTCGCGGCATCCCGGCGGCCAGTCGGGTGAGATCGCGGTGCTCTCCACGTGCAACCGCGCCGAGCTCTACATGGCGTGCGACGACGTCGGCGCGGCCAGGCGCGAGCTGCTGTCGTTCGTCAGCGCGTTCCACGACGTCGACGCCGGGGCCATCGAGCCGCACGTCTACGACGTCGCCGATCTCGAGGCCGCGCGCCATCTCTTCCGCGTCGCCGCCGGCCTCGACTCGCTCGTCGTCGGCGAGCCGCAGATCCTCGGACAGGTGAAGGAGGCGCACAGCGCCGCGCGCCAGGCCGAAACCGCGGGGCCGCTGCTCAACCGCCTCTTCCACGCGTGCTTCGCCGTCGGCAAGCGCGTGCGGACGGAAACGAATCTCGGATCGGGCGCCGTGTCGGTCGGCTACGCCGCCGTCGCGCTCGCGCGCAAGATCTTCGGAGATCTCCAGGGACGCAACGTCGTCGTGCTCGGCGCGGGCGAGATGGGCAAGCTCACCGCCCAGCACATGAAGTCGCAGGGCGTGAAGCAGGTGACGATCGTCAGCAGGACCATGGCGCATGCGGCGCGGACGGCCGAAGCGATCGGCGGCGCGATCGCCGCGCGGTGGGAAGACATGGACGCCGCGCTCGCCGCCGCGGACATCGTCATCACCGCGACCGGCGCCACGACGCCGATCCTGACGAAGGCGCACGTCGAGTCCGTCATGCGGCCGCGACGGGGGCGCCCCCTCTTCGTGATCGACATCGCCGTGCCCCGCGACGTCGAATCCGCGGCCGGGGAAATCGAAGGCGTGTTCCTCTACAACATCGACGACCTGCAGGCGTCGGTGCGCGAGAACCTCGCGAAGCGCGCGAGCGAAGTCGAGCGCGCGGAGAAGATCGTCGACGAGGAGCTCGGGAAGTTCGCGGCGTGGCTGCGCTCGCGCGGCGTCATTCCGACGGTCGTCGCGCTGCGGCAGTCGTTCGAGTCGATCCGCAAGGCCGAGCTCGAGCGTCTCGACTTCAAGCTGTCGGGCCTTCCGCCCGAGGCCCGCGACGAAGCGCGCGCGCGCCTGGACGAGATCACGCATCTGCTCGTCGAAAAGCTGCTCCTGACGCCGACCGAACAGCTGAAGGGCCTCGCCGATCCCGAGACCGCGACGATGTACGCTGAAGCGGTGACGCGCGTGTTCGGTCTCGACGAAGAACAGAAGTCCGGCAAGGTCGAACAGTTCCGCCCGAAATCGGGCCGCCAGCGGTAGTGAACGAGCTCCGCATCGGCACGCGCGGCAGCCAGCTCGCGCTGTGGCAGGCCAACACCGTCGCGGCGCAGCTCGCCGCCGCGGGCGCGCCGCCGTGCCGCATCGTCATCATCAGGACCACCGGCGATCAGCTGCAGGAGCGGCCGCTGTCGGAAGTCGGCGGCAAGCGGCTGTTCGTGAAAGAAATCGAGGACGCGCTGCTGCGCAACGACGTCGACCTCGCGGTCCACAGCAGCAAGGACATGCCCGCTGTTCTGCCGGAAGGCCTCAGCATCGCGGGCGTGCTGCCACGCGAGGATCCGCACGACGCCGTCGTGCTTCCGGTCCGGCTGAAGCCGGACACTACCAATAGAGTTGACGCTACCAATAGAGGTGGTGACGCTAGCAATAGAGGTGGTGACGCTGCCAATAGAGGTAGTGTCCGCCTTCAGGCGGACCTCGCACTGCTCGGAAACACACCGCGGATCGGCACAGGCAGCGTGCGCCGCGTGGCGCAACTCCTGAATGTTTTTC
>DATNBT010000046.1:0-18659 GCA_035571855.1 Vicinamibacterales bacterium | reverse complement strand
AGAAGGAGAGCCGGCCGGCGATCGTCTTCGACAGTCCGCCGGTGACGGATGCCTTCGCCTGCACGAAGTCGAGCGTGCCGTAATTGACTTCGGCTTCGACGCCGCGCGTGAAGCTCGGCTTGCGCGTGGTGATGTTGATGGCGCCGGCCGTGGTGTTCTTGCCGAAGAGCGTGCCTTCGGGACCGCGGAGGACTTCCACCTGGTCGACGTCGAGGAAATCGAGCGACGCGGACGCGGGCCGCGCGTAGAAAACGCCGTCGATGTACATGCCGACGCCCGGCTCGAGGCCGTCGTTGGTGAGGCCGAACGGCGCGCCGAGGCCGCGGATGTTGATCGCCGAGTTGCGCGGGTTGGTCGAGTAGAACTGCACGGTCGGGATCATTTCCTTCATGCGGTTCACGTTGAAGGCGCCGGCGTCGGAGACGAGGTCGCCTCTGACGACCGACACCGGAATCGGCACGTCCTGCGCGACTTCCTCGACGCGCCGCGCGGTCACGACGACCGACTGCGTGAAGCGGGCGGGACCGAGCGTGAAGTTGCTGTCGATCGTCTGTCCTGCGCCGAGCGTGATGCGCCGCTCTATCGTCTCGAAGCCGTCGAGCGATGCCGCGACGCGGTAGGCGCCGGCGTCGAGCGGCTCTGAGCGATACGATCCGTCGCCGCCCGTGATCAGGTCCGACGTCCGCTCGGTCCCGTCACGGACGATCTTGACCGACGCGCCGGGCAGCACGCCGCCCTGCGAGTCTTTGACGATGCCGGTGATGGTGCCGGTGTTGAGCTGCGCCGCGGCGAACGACGGGACGGAAAGAATCAGCGCAATGAGAAACGAGAAACGAGCAACGCGAACCATGAATCCTCCAGAACGTGAGCGGACGTGAAGCGGCGGTTGTCAGCAGGAGCAACGACAACAGCGACAACAGCGTCGACACGCGTGGAGGATCACCGGGCCTCCATGGAGGCTGCGGTGGCGAGAGTGGTCCCGTCGAGGATGCGGGCGGTTTCGTCGCGGACTTCCTGGAACACGCGACGGACGGCGCAGTCTTTCTCCGTCACGCATTCTTCGCACGGCGCGTAGGCGGTCTGGCTGACGCAGGAGACGAGCGCGAGCGGGCCGTCGAGCGCGCGGACGATCTCGCCGACGCTGATCTTCTCGGGTGTCCGCCCGAGCTGATAGCCACCGTGAGGACCTTTACGGCTGTGGACGAGACCGCGATGCTTGAGGGCGAGCAGGATGTTCTCGAGGAATTTCTTCGGGATCGCCTCGCGCTCGGCGAGATCGCCGATAAGGACGGGCCCATGACCGTGTTCTTTGGCGAGCAGGATCATCGCCTTGAGTCCGTACTTGCCTTTGCGGGTCAGCATCGGAAAACCGATAAAGTCTACAAAGTCAGTAGAGTATTGTCAAACGGCCCGCCGCCACCAAAACTCACGTCCTTCGGCCTGCGCGGGAATGCTAGGATGCGCCCATGACGACACGGCGCCCCTACATCTATATATCCGCCACCATTTTCGCCCTCGTCCTCGCGTTCTCCGGGCTCCGCGTCGCCGTCGCCGCCGACTCTCTGCCGGCGCAGCTCTCCGACCAGGAATTCTGGAAGCTCAGCTCCGACTTCTCCGAGGCGGACGGATTTTTCCGCTCCGACAACCTGCTGTCGAACGAAATCTGGATGCAGCGCGTCATTCCCGAGCTGCTCTCGAACATCAAAACGCCGAGCGTCTACATGGGCGTCGGCCCCGAGCAGAACTTCACCTACATCACGTCGCTCAAGCCGAAGATGGTCTTCATCGTCGACGTGCGGCGTGGGAATCTCGATCTGCAGCTGATGTACAAGGCGGTGTTCGAGCTGTCGAACGATCGCGCCGACTTCGTCGGCCGGCTGTTCTCGAAGAAGCGGCCGGACGGCCTCGATCGCAATTCGAGCGCGCTCGACATCTTCACGAAGTACCGCGAGGTCGAGACGAATGAAGAGCTCTACAAGGAGAATCTGAAGGCGATCGAAGACCTGCTGATCAACAAGCACCACTTCGCGCTGTCGGAGGGCGATCGGACGGGCGTCGAGTACGTCTACCACGCGTTCTACAACTTCGGCCCGGCGCTGAACTACTCGTCGACCGGCGGGTTCGGCGCGCGCTATCAGCCAAGCTACGCCGACCTGATGGTCGCGACCGACGAGGCGGGACTCAATCGCAGTTTTCTCGCGAGCGACGAGAACTTCCAGTTCATGAAGGGGCTCGAGACGAAAAACCTCCTCGTCCCCGTCGTCGGCAACTTCTCGGGTCCGAAGGCGATTCGCGCGGTCGGCGAGTACCTCAAGTCGAAGGGCGCGACCGTGTCGGCGTTCTACCTGTCGAACGTCGAGCAGTATCTGTATCAGGATCGGATCTGGGGCAACTTCTGCCGCAACGTCGCGACGCTGCCGCTCGAGCCGTCGAGCACGTTCATCCGTTCGGTGCGCGGCGGCGGATCGGGTCCGGGCGGCGGATTGAATTCCGAACTCGGCAACATGATGGCTGACATCAAGGACTGCGGAGCCAGTGGACAGTAGGCCGCCGGGCATCTCGCCCGGCCGCCTGCTGCTCATCTACGGCGTCGCGCTCGTGACGCTGTTCGTCCTGGTTCCCGCGGCGCTTTACTACACACTCGATCCCGAACGGCTCGATCTCGACGCCGCGGCGCGCGCGTCGGCGCCGGGGCAGTTCGTCAGGCTCACCGACGGCTACACGCACTACGAGATTGCCGGGCCCGCCGACGGCCGGCTCGTCGTCCTCGTGGCCGGCGCGACCGTGCCGTACTACATCTGGGATCCGACGTTCAAAGCGCTGGTCGACGCGGGATTCCGCGTGCTGCGCTACGACTACTACGGCCGAGGCTTCTCGGATCGTCCCGACATTCCGTTCACGCAGGACATGTACGTCCGGCAGTTTCACGAGCTCCTCGACGCGCTGCACCTCACGCAGCCGTTCGACCTCGGCGGCCTCTCGTTTGGCGGCGCCGTGATGACGAGCGTCGCCGCGAAATATCCGGACCGCGTGCGGTCGCTCATCTACATGGACCCGGCGTTCCGTACGCCGCAGTCGCTGACGCTGCTCGAGTCGTCGCCGTTCATGTGGAACGTGTTCACGGCGATTCTCGACGAGCGCGGCTGGGCCGACGGACAGCTCGGCGACTTTCTGCACCCGGAACGCTTTCCCGACTGGCCCGCCCGCTACCGGCCGCAGCTTCGCTACAGGGGGTTCCGCAGGGCGCGGCTGTCCGACCTGCGCGCGAACGTCGAGACGGATCAGCGCGACGAACTGCAGGCGGTCGGCCGCCATCCGCGGCCGGTGCTCGTCATCTGGGGTAAACAGGACCCCAACGTGCCGTTCGAGTTGAGCGCGTCCCTCATGGCCGTCATTCCCAACGCGCGTCTGCTGCCCGTCGAGCAGGCGGGGCACCTGCCGCAATGGGAGCAGCCGCAGATCGTGCAGCCGGCGATCGTGCAGTTCGTGCGCGAGGTGAATCAGTGACGCGACGGAAGATCGCGTCATGCGCCGCCTTGATGATTTGGTGTTGTGCCGCGCTGGTAGCGTCTGGCTTCAGCCAGACCTCGGCCGGGTTGCCTGCGCGGCTGACGAACGCCGAGTTCTGGTCGCTGATGACGACGATGTCGGAGCCGGATGGACATTTCCGCTCGGACAACCTCGTGAGCAACGAGATCAAGTACCAGTGGGTGATTCCCGAAATGCAGCGCCGGCTGAAGCCCGGCGGCGTCTACATCGGCGTCGGGCCGGAACAGAACTTCACCTACATCGCCGCGCTCAGGTCGTCCCTCGCGTTCATCGTCGACGTCCGCCGCGGCAACACCGACATGCACCTGATGTACAAGGCCCTGTTCGAGCTGGCGGCCGATCGCGCCGACTTCGTATCGCTGCTCCTGTCGCGTCCCCGCCCGGCGGGCCTGACGGCGAAGTCGTCGGCGATGGAGATCTTCGGCGCGTTTTCGGCGATCGATCCGAGCGAGCGCATGCTCGACGGGACGCTCGCGTCCATTCGCAACCGGCTGTCGACCGTGCGCGGCTTCCCGCTGGCCGGCGAAGACCTGACGCAGATCGAGACGATCCTGCGCGTCTTCTATCTCGCCGGCACGAAGATTCAGTATTCGCCGTACGGCAGCTTCGGCGGGACGACGCAGCCGTCGTACGCGGAGCTGATGTCCGCGACGGACGAAACCGGCGAGGCACGCAGCTTCCTGGCGGACGACGGGACGTTCGCGTTCGTGAAGGATCTGGAGCAGCGCAACCTGATCGTCCCGCTCATCGGCGACTTCGCCGGACCGAAGACGCTGCGCGCGATCGGCGAGTACGCGCGCCGCAGGCGCGCGATCGTCTCGGCGTTTTATGTGTCGAACGTCGAAGAGTACCTGCCGGGCGACGCCGGACGGCGGTTCTGCGCGAACGCGGGCTCGCTGCCGGTGACGCCGGACAGCATGTTCATTCGCGCCGTCCGCGGCGACACGCTCAACGCCGCCGTCGAAGGATTCGTGAATCAGCTGTCGCCGATCCTCGACGACACGCGACGCTGCCGATGAGCGCGAGGCTTCAGCCGGGCGTTAGCGGACGTACATCTCGAGCCGGGGGAACGAAAACTTGCTCGAGACTTCGTCGACGATGTTGATCTGGCAGGTGTAGAGGCCGGGCTTGAAACGGTCGGCCGGCACTTCGAACTGAAAGACCGCCGCGTGCCGATCCGCGGCGTCGATTGCCGTCCGCTCGACGGCGGGCGTCTCGAACACCTTCACGCGTCCGCGATAGAACGCCAGGCTCGTGCGGACGGCCGGCATGCCCGCGTCTTCGGCGGGATCGTAGACTTCGTAGAAGAAGTACAGCTTCTGGGTCCGGCTCACGATGTGCGTGAGGTTGGGCACCAGCTCGACGCCGTCCCGGACGAGCGGGCTCGACGACTTCCGGCCGGCCGCGCTCTGCAGCTGCGTGCTGAGCACGACGGAGCTCACCTTCACCGGCGACTGTTTGAGCTCCGGCACCACGATCTTCGTCTCGAACGTCCCCATCTGCCCGGTGGAGTTCTCGCGCACGACGACTTTGATCGAGAAGCGTCCCGGCGGCAGCGTCACGCCCGTCTGGTAGAGCACCTGCCGCGAGGCGATCGCGTCGGTGCTCGCCGGAGGCACGGTCATCGTGTCGCGAATGCGGCCGACGGGGAAGTTCCGCTCGTCGCGGATGAAGCCGGCGACGTCGAGCGTCATCTTCTCGTTCGCCTTCGGCTTCGGCACCGCGGAGCCCGGTACGGCAATCGACACCGGCACGTAGTAGCGGTCCGGCGCGAGACGGAACCAGCCCGTCGTCAGGAACAGGGGCACATCGGTCGCGGGGATCTGCATCGACAGCTGCTCCTGCAGCTGCACTTCGCGATCGCCCCTGGCCGTGTGCGAGAAGTCGCGGTCGGCGTAGTAGCCTTCGCGCGCTTCGATCTTTGCGTCGCTCTTGTTTTTCAGTCGGACCGTGATGCGCCGGTAGCGGCCGTCCCTGTCGGGATTCGTGCTGGCGTACCCGAGGATGTAGTACGACGAGATGTCTTTCGTGACCTGCGCGAACGCCTCGCCGAAGTCGTTCGAATCGAGAAACGCCGTGCCGCCCGTATCGGACGCCAGCGTCGTCAGCGTCTCCTGCTGCGCGGCGAGCTGCGTGAACTGCTGCGAGACGGCGCCGCCGGTGAACGCCGCGAGGCCGCCGCGGCTGCCCTGGCGCGCGCTGCCGCCGGGGACGACGGCCTGCAGCCCGCGCGAGTCGACGGGATAGATCGTCACGTTCGCCCGCACGGCCGCGTTGACGGCGGCGCGCAGCTCCACCTGGTTGTCGGTGCCGTTGCGCTGCATGCCGGAGCTGAAATACAGGATCGCTTTCTTCTGCTGAATCGGCGCGAGCGCTTCGGCGAGCGTCTTCAGCGCGCGCAGCCGCACGTCGTTGTTGAACGTGTCGAGCTCCTGCGTGCTGACGTCCGTCGCGGCCGTGTCGTCGGTGGCGGCGGCCGCCGTTTCGTCGCTGGACTGCGTGCTGGCGTCGACGGCGGCGAACGCCGTGCCGTCGGACGCGGAGAACGACTGCAGGACCGAATGCACCTGCTCCTTGTCGCTCGTGAAGTCGCTCAGCACCTGCAGGCTCGACCCGATCGTGGCGACGGCGACGAGGTCCGCGCTCGTCATCTTCTCGTCGACCCACTTGATCGCCTCGTCGGCGGCTTTCTGCACGTCCTCGGGCTGCATCGAGCTCGTGTCGAAGAGCAGCGTGAGCAGGCGCCGGCCCGCCACCTCGTCCGAGGTCAGCGGCGCGGCGGGCGTGGCGGTCACGGCCGGCGCGGTCACCCGTGGGGCCGCGGACGTCGACGCGCCCGCGAGCAGCGCGCCGCGCTCGATCGGCTGCGCGTCGCGCTCGATCTCCTCGAACGCGAACGTGAGGATCTGCTGCGGCCTGCCGTCCTCGACGATCTGGAAGTCGTCTTTCGTCAGCCCTTTGACAATCTGTCCGCGGCGGTCGCGGACGACGACGTCGACGAGGACGAGGTTGACGGTGCTGCGGAACGTCGGCGCCGCCTGCTGGGACGGCTGCTGGCCGGCGACGAGCCCGTTCGCGGCGACGACGAGCGCCAGCGCGACCGCGGAGGGTTTCATGCGCACGTCAGAACCTGAACCGCATCTGCATGGTGAGCGACCGCATCGGCTTGACGCTGAGCACGTGACCGAAGGTCGGCGAGTTGATGTCGGTGTCGAGCGTCGTCCACTGGACGGTGTTGAGGAGGTTGATGGCGTTGATCTGCAGCGTCAGCGCGCGATTGCCCGCGAGCGGGATCGTGCGCACCAGCGTGCCGTTCAACTGATGGCCGCCGGGTCCGACGATCAGATTGCGCGCGGCATCGCCGTAGACGCCGCTCGCCGGCGTCGAGAACGCGGCGGTGTTGAAGAAGTTGAAGTTCGTCGGATCCGACATCGCGATCGGCGAGCCCGTCACGTCCGCGCGGATCGAGCAGTTGGTGCCCTGCGCGACGTCGGTCGTCGCTCCGCACACGCGCGCCGTGAACGGCGTCCCGGACTGCGCGGTGAACTGGAGCGTCGCCGTCCAGCCGCCGATCGCGTCCGCCATCGCGCCCTTGTTGTCGAGCCACTTGCGTCCCGGCCCGAACGGCAGCTCCCAGACGACGTTGCCGGCGAACTGGTGCCGCCGATCGAAGTTCGACGGCGCCCACTCGGCGTCGGGGTTTTTCGGATCCTGCGCGACGATCGTCGAGCTGCCGCCGAGCGACGGCGTGTCGTCCATCGACTTCGACAGCGTGTACGAGGCCGTGCCGCCGATGCCGTGCGACAGCTTGCGCGAGAGCTGGATGTTGCCCTGGTTGAGCAGCGAGTGCGCGGCCGACGATTCCCAGGTGAACGGCTGCACGCCGGGAATGAGCAGGCTGCCGTCGGGGCCGCGATCCGGCGCGCTCAGCAGATCCAGATCCGTGCCCTTGATGCCGGTGTAGCCGGCGAGCACCGTCCAGATCGGCGTCAGGTCGCGTGAGATCGACGCGTTCCACGTCTGAATCAGTCCGAGCGCGTAGCTGCGGTCCACGCCCCAGTTGTTCATGATCGCCGGCGAGCTCTGCGACGCGAGCAGCGCGTTCTGCATCGTCAGCGGATCGGCGAGCGAGCCCGTCACCGTCTCCGTGACATCGAAGCCCGGCTCCGGCTGCGACGCGAGGCGCCGCGCGATGTTCGCGTACGAATTCGGGTTGTAGGTGATGCTGTAGCCGGCGCGGACGATCGTGCCGCGGATCGGACGGTACGCGACGCCGATGCGCGGCCCGAAGTTGTTCGTGTCCGCGTTGATCAGGCCCGAGGGGAAGACGCCCGTGAAGACGCCGTTGCCGCCGGCGAGGACCGGTGCCACCGAGGTGAATCCCGGCGCGGCGTCGAGGTTCACGAGATGCCCGCCGGCATCCGTGTACGGCATCACGAGCTCGTAGCGCAGGCCGAGATTGAACGTCAGCTTCGAGCTCTGCTGCCAGTTGTCCTCGAGGTACACGTCGAAGGATTTGCCCCGCAGCTCGGTGGTGCCGCCGACCTGCAGCGTCGCCTGCTGCGGCAGGCCGAGCAGGAAGTCCGCGAATGCCGCGCTCGTCGCGGCCGTCGCGCCTCTCGACAGCAGCGCGCCGCCGGATGAATAGAGGCCGGTGAACGTGAACGCGCCGGTGGCGTTGACGTTCAGCTGGCTCGAGTCTCGATCGAGACGGACGTCGGTGCCGAAGCGGAGCTGGTGCTTCTGCGTCGGGTGCGTCCACGTGTACGAGAACGTGAGGCGCGAGTCGGCGCGCGCATTCGCGGGCGCGCCGTTCACGCCGGTGAGTCCGGTGAACGACAGCCGCGGCACCCCCCAGTACTGCGGATCGAGCGAGGCGCCCACCGGATAGTTGATGCCCGCGATCGCGCCGACGTTCGACGTCCCCGCGAAGTTGTTCGTCGTGTCGATCGTCGATCGGGTGAAGTTGACGGAGAAGTTGTTGATGAACCGGTTGCGGACGACGTTGAGCGAAATCGGGACCGTGACGGTCTGATTGACCGTGTGGCTGCCGAGATTCGGAAACACGTTCAGCGATTCGTTCTCGGTGCGCCGGTATTGGAGCTGTCCCTGCAGCGTGATGTTGGTGCCGCGCTGCCCCTGACCGCCGCGCCCGCCGAAGCCGCCGCGGCCGAAGCCGCCGCCAAAGCCGCCCCGTCCGCCGCCTCCGCGCCCGTTCTGCGGCACGGTCGCCGACAGGTTCTGGTTGAAGCGCAGGCTGAAGTTGTCGCTTCTGGTGTTGGCCGTCGCCGACGTGTGGAAGTTCAGCTGATCGCCCGGAAGATTCGGCTGCGGGATGAAGCCGAGAAGCGCGAGCGACGAGGGATTCATCTGCGCCGCGGGGATCTGATTGCCGGGGAACGCTTTTCCCGTCTGCGGGTTGATCAGCGGAACGCCGGTCGCGGAGAAGTCGCCGCCGCGCATCGCCTGCGTCGGCACGGTGGCGTACTGATCGAACACGTTGTTCGAGCGGTTGCCCTGGTAGTTGATCTGGAAGTTCGAGCGGCGGTTCGTGTCTTTGTAGACGCCGGGAATCCTGAGCGGACCGCCGAAGGTCGCGCCGAAATTATTCTGCGCGAACTGCGGCTGCGTCGCCGCCACGGCGGGATTGATCTGATACGGCGCGGTGTTCAGCGCCGAGCCGCCGAATGTATAGGTCGCGTTGCCCTGGTACGGGCTCTGCCCGCGCGCGCCGCGGCCGCCGAGGAAGAAGCCGCCGCGGCCGCCGCCGGGACCGCCAGGTCCGCCGCCTCCGCCACGTCCACCGCCGGCGAAGTCTCCAGGACCCGCCGGCAGGGGAACGCCCTGCGCGATCTGGCCCGTCGCGGGATCGAACTGGCCTTGCGCGATCGCCGCTAGCCGGTCGTTCAACTGACCGCGATCGAGATTCGTCGCGTCGCTGCTGCCGGAGATCGCGACCGCGTCGGCCTGGGCGTCCTGCAGCGAGAAGCCGGACGGCAGCAGCCGCGCCGCCTCCGCCGCCTCGTCTACCGGTGCAAGGCCGAGTGCGGCTTCGGTCTCGGCGTCGCCCTGCACCTGCAGCGTCTGGAATCCCGCGCCGCGCCCGCCGCGTCCGCGTCCGGCGGCTGAATTCTGTCCTGCCCGTCCCGCCTGTCCTGCCCGTCCCGCCTCTGCTGCGGGCACTCGTCGCTGAACGGACAGCTGAAAATCCGCCGTCGTATCGCATGGAAGCGGACCGAGTGTCAGCGTGCGATCCGCCGCAGTGAAGCCGGTGAGATCCGACGTGATGCGGTACGTCGCGTTCGGTGCGAAGAGGATCGTGTACTTGCCGTCGAGATCCGTCGACGTCGCCGCTTTGAGCGCGTCGCCGGCTCGCACCGTGATCGAGACACCCGGCAGCGGATCGCGTCCGCTCGTGACGCGGCCTTCGACGCGGCAGCTCGACGTCTGCGGGACAGCCGGTTGTTGTGCGGGTCCGGCGGCGGACGCGCCGGCAATGCTGGCGACCACCAAGGCAAGGCCGTACCACAGCCGTTGATCTGTCGGGAAAGAGCGCACGGAGTCTGCCTTGGTATACGCCCCGTGCGCTCGCGCTATTTAGTCGATACCGATCGCGCGGTCGACGCTGAACCTGCCGGGACCTCTCGACGCGAGATACAGCCACAGGAAACAGTAAA
This sequence comes from Vicinamibacterales bacterium, assembly GCA_035571855.1. Taxonomy (GTDB): domain Bacteria; phylum Acidobacteriota; class Vicinamibacteria; order Vicinamibacterales; family CAVVIG01; genus DATNBT01. The sequence continues at coordinate 8,433 of DATNBT010000046.1, read as the reverse complement.
GGACCGTGATCTCGCCGCCGTTCAAGTGCGGAAAGAAGCTGTGCGGTCCCGGGCCGGGCGGCGCGTTCACGGGGCCCATCACCGTGCCGAAGTGGCTCATGAAGTAGGCGATCGCCATCTCGCCGCTCAGCAGGAACGCCACGTACCGCGCACCGAGGCCGACGATGATGAGCGGCGCGCCGATGCTTTCGATCCAGGCCGCCCAGGTCAGTTGGGGAATCTCAGGCGGGGGTGTAAACCCGCCGAGCATGGCGACGTTGAACTTCTGAAGGCCGTGAGACAGGAACAGCAGGCCTGCGACGACGCGCAGCAGGAGGAAGAAGAAATCCGCGTGAGGACCCAGGAGTTTTTTCATGAGCGCAAGGATATCGCGCGCGAAAAGTTTTTGTGACGATTTGCGGATTCTTGCGTTGACGATCCGTAAGTCGACTCCTAGAATGGCCGAGTTGTTTTCGTAAGTGCTTATATCTAAAAGGTATAGGCGCGAGTCCAAAGCGGTATAGCTGGTCAAAAGGAGCTGCTCATGGTCCGGGTGAAGAAGTTGGGCTGGGCGTTCGCGGCGGTTCTCCTTCTGCCGTCTCTCGCTTATGCCCAGGCGTCGGCGTCGATCGTCGGCACCGTCAGGGACGCGTCAGGTGCCGTACTTCCTGGCGTCACCGTCGAAGCCTCCAGTCCCGCGCTGATCGAGAAAACGCGCACCGTCACTACCACCGGCGTCGGGCAGTACGCCATCGAGAGTCTGCCCCCCGGGACGTACACCGTCACGTTTACACTTCCCGGCTTCTCGACGATCAAGCGCGAAGGCGTCGTCCTCACGGGCAGCTTCGTCGCGACGGTGAACTCGGACATGAAAGTCGGCGGCGTCGCGGAAACGGTCGTCGTGACCGGCGAAGCGCCGACAGTGGACGTCACCAGCACGCGCAACGAGCAGGTCCTGAGCGGCCAGACGGTCGCCGAGATTCCCTCGTCGCGCAACTACTCGGCGTTCACGCATCTCATTCCCGCGATCAACGTCCAGCAGAACGACTTCGAAGGCGCCAACCCCGCGCTCTACAGCGTGTTTCAGATCCACGGCGGCCGCCGCAACGAAGGCCAGGTGCTCGTCGACGGCATGAACGGCGGCTACCAGGGCATGGGCGTGTCGGGCTATGTGCCTGAAGTCGGCAACTCGCAGGAAGTCGTGTTCAGCCTGAGCGGCGGCCTCGGCGAAGCGACCACCGGCGGTCCGCAGATGAACATCGTCGGCAAGCAGGGCGGCAACATCTTCGCCGGCGGCTTCTTCATCAGCGGCACGGGCAGCGCGTTCCAGGGCAGCAACCTCACCCCCGACGTCGTCGCGAAGGGACTCACCGCGACCGGTGACATCCGGAAGCTCTGGGAAATCAATCCGTCGCTCGGCGGCCCGATCGTCCGCGACAGACTCTGGTTCTTCGGGACGTTCCGCTATCTGCTCAGCAGGCAGGGCGTCCCCAGCATGTGGGTCAACAAGAACGCGGGCAACCCGAACGCGTGGACGTACGACCCCGATAAGAGCCAGCAGGCGGTCAACGACGGCATCTGGAAGCAGGGGAACGTCCGTCTGACGTGGCAGCCGACGGCGCGCAACAAGTTCAACTTCTGGTCGAGTCTCCAGTACTCGTGCGTCGCGTGCGAGCAGGGCGGCGACGGCACGGGCCTCGGGTTCGGCGCGTCGATTCGTTCGCCGGAGGCGTACACGACCAACGAGAACCACCCGAGCATGATGAACCAGGTCGCGTGGCAGTCGCCGGTGAACTCGCGGCTGCTGCTCGAGGCCAACGTGCAGCTCGGCCCGTACTTCTGGTGGGGCAGCCAGCAGAAGAATTCCTACGACCAGACGATGATCCCGGTGATGGAGACGGCCGGCGCGATCCCGAACATCAACTACCGCGCCGAGAACTGGTCGGGCCACAAGGGCTACACGAACATCGTGAACGCCGCGGCGTCGTACATCACGGGCTCGCACTCGCTGAAGGTCGGTCTGCGCCTTCACCAGAACATCGCGATGTACCCGATCAACTTCTACAACAACTCGCAGCTGAACTACGTGTTCTCGAACGGCGTGCCGAGCGCGGTGACCGTCGAAGGCGACGCGGGCGCGCACCAGGAGCAGCACCAGTTCATGTACGCGCTGTACGCGCAGGATCGCTGGACCATGAAGCGCCTCTCGCTGCAGGGCGGCCTGCGCTTCGAGCATCTCGGCGACTACTTCCCGCAGCAGTCGATGGGACCGAACAACTTCCTGCCGAGCGCCATCACCTTCGCCGCGCAGGACGGTCCGCTGAGCCAGAAGGATCTGATGCCGCGGTTCGGCGCGTCCTACGACGTCTTCGGCAACGGCAAGACCGCGGTCAAAGCGTTCCTCGGCCGGTACGTCACCACGTTCAACACGGTGGACGAGTGGGCGAACTACAGCCCCGCGGGCCTCGGACATTTCGTGAGCCAGGACTCGCAGCGGCCGTGGACGGACGCGAACCACGACTTCGTGCCGCAGTGCAACTTCCTCAACCCGGCGGCGAACGGCGAGTGCGGTCCCGGCAACCCGGCGTTTCTGAAGACGGTGTCGCCGCTCACCACGGATCCGGCGCTGACCGGCGGCTGGAATTCACGCGAGTACAGCTGGGACTTCAACGTCGGCGTCACGCAGCAGCTCGCGCCACGGGTCTCGATGGAGCTGGACTACGTCCGCCGGAGCTGGGGCAACCTGACGGCGGAAGTCAATCGCGCGTGGTCGCCGTCGGACTTCGACGTGTTCAACTACAACGTCCCGCAGGATCCGCGGCTGCCCGGCGGCGGCGGATACACGCTGCAGTTCCGCGACATCAAGCCCGGCGCCTACACGCGGACGCCGGACAACTACCTGACGTTCGCCGACAACGTCGGCGGCGCCTACAACAAATTCAACGGCGTCGACTTCACCGTCAACGCGCGCCTGCACGAGGTGACGCTGCAGGGCGGGACGAGCAGCGGCAACGTCATCGAAGACTCCTGCGGCGTCGTCAACAACCATCCCGAGTACTACATCTTCGGGCCGTGGGGCGGCACGGGCGGCTTCCTCGACACCTTCCTCGGCGGGCTCGGCCAGTGGCCGCAGTCGTTCTGTCATCGCGAGTCGGGCTGGCAGACCAACCTGAAGGGCCTCGCGACGTACAACGTGCCGAAAGTCGACGTGCTCGTCAGCGGGACGTTCCGCAGCCTGCCGTTCGCCGGCAACGAGTTCCCGTCGATCCAGAGCCAGAGCCTCGGCGGGCAGGTCCTGTCGTTCAACATCCCGTTCATCGGGCTGGTCGATCCGAACATGAAACTGGGCCGGCCGTTCGGCAGCGGCCAGGCGGTGGAGTTCTTCAACCTCGTGCAGCCGGGCGCGCTCTACGGCGATCGGCTGAACGCCGTCGACCTGCGGTTCGGCAAGATCCTCAAGTACAACGCGACGAAGACGCAGATCACGCTCGACGTCTACAACCTGTTCAACTCCAACACGACGGAGGTCTACCAGCGCAGCTACACGCCGCCTGGAGCGACGTCGACCTATCTCAACCCGCTGTCGATCATGTCGGCGCGGTTCTTCAAGATCACGGCGCAGTTCGATTTCTAAGGAGCGTCTATGTTTCTGAAGAGGGTGCTCTGGGTACTGCTCGCGCTCGTCCTGCTGCCGTCCTGGGCGTTCGCCCAGGCGACACTTGCCGGCGTCGCCAAGGACGCATCGGGAGCGGTCCTCCCGGGCGTCACGGTCGAAGCCTCCAGTCCGGCGCTGCTTGAAAAAGCGCGTTCGGCGATCACCGACGGCACGGGCCAGTACCAGATCGTCGATCTGCGTCCAGGCACGTACACCGTGACGTTCACGCTGAGCGGGTTCAGCACGAGCAAGCGCGAGGGCGTCGCGGTCACGGGCGCCGGCGTCATCACGATCAACGCCGACATGAAGGTCGGCAACGTCTCGGAGACCGTGAACGTCACCGGCGAGACGCCGGTCGTCGACGTCGTCAGCGCGAAGCGCGAAGCGGTGCTCGACAGCAGCACGCTGCGCGACCTGCCGTCGGCGCGCAGCCCCGCGAACCTGCTCGCCTCGATTCCGGCGCTGACCGGATCGGCGACGACCATCAGCTCGGCGACGCCGACGTTCGTCGCGTTCTTCAGCGCGCACGGCGGCCCGGCGAACGAAGGCAACATCCAGATCGACAGCCTGCCGGTCGGCGCGGCGTTCAACGGCGGCGGCACGTCGGGCAACGCCTACGACACGTTCAACGCGCAGGAACTGCAGGTGACGATCTCGGGTTCGCTCGGTGAAGCGGAAACCGGCGGTCCGATTCTCAACATCCTGCCGAAGACCGGCGGCAATCAGTTCAAGGGGCAGGGCTTCTGGACGCAGGCCGGCAAGAACTCGATGGGCAGCTGGACGCAGGCCAACAACATCGACTCAACGCTGACGGCTGCGGGCATCACGCAGGCGGGACTGCTGAACCTGTGGGACTACAACGTCGCGCTCGGCGGGCCGATCAAGAAAGACCGCGCGTGGTTCTACCTGAACTATCGCGACGTCGGCAACCAGACCGCGGTGCCCGGCCAGTACGGCAACAAGTTCGCCGGCGATCCGACGCACTGGGACTACGCGCCTGACCTGTCGGTGAACGCGCGCTCTGCCACGTCGAGAACCGAGTACTCGGGACGCCTCGACTACCAGATCACACCGCGCAACAAGGTGAGCTACCGCTACGACTTCCAGCACGACTGCGACAGCTCGACGATGAGCACCACCGAAGGCTGCCGTCCGCGGGGCTCGGACTGGATCGGCAGCAACGCCTTCAACCTGCCGTTCGTCTCGCCGGAGGCGGACTCGAACTACGTGGACGACCACGAGGTCGTGCAGACGGCGACGTGGACCTCGCCGGTCAACAACAAGCTGCTGCTCGACGCGGGCTTCTCGTCGTTCAACAGCCACTGGGGCTGGACGCGGCGTCCGGGCGACATCACCAATCTCGTGCAGGTGACGCAGATCGTGCCGTTCCTCGAGGTGTACCGCAGCCGCGACAACATCATCGAGAACTACCAGGATCCGCTGCGGTGGCGCGCGTCGGCGTCGTACGTGACCGGCGCGCACAACATGAAGTTCGGCTACACGGCGGCCTACAACATCGAAGAGACGAGCGACCTCCAGAGCGATCCCGCCTACACGCTGACGAACCTGAACTTCGTCATCCCGAATCTCTGGAGCGTGACGATGCGTATCGCGCCGTGGAACCAGAGCCACCGCACGTGGTCGAACGGTCTCTACGCGCAGGATCAGTGGACGCTCAAGCGCTGGACGCTGCAGGGCGCGCTGCGCTACGACCGCGCGTCGAGCTTCTTCCCGGCCGATCACAACGGATCGCCGGGGAACAAGTGGACGAACGGCCCGATCACGTTCCCGCAAACCCCGGGCGTCACCGGCTACAACGACATGTCCTGGCGCGGCGGCGCGACGTGGGACGTCTTCGGCAACGGTAAGACGTCCATCAAGGTGTTCTACGGCAAATATCTGCAGAACGCCGACAACCAGGGCAACTACGTGGCCAGCGCGCCGACGCTCGACGGACGCAACGGCCGTCCCGGTCCGAACTTCCAGACCGTGGCGACGCGCACGTTCATCGACTTCAACGGCAACCACGTCCCCGACTGCAACCTGCTCCTGAACGCGCCGAACGGCGAGTGCATCGCGCCGGACCTCGGCAACTTCGGCCAGCTCGGCGGCCTGACGAAGGTCGATCCGGCCGTGCTGAGCGGCTGGGGCGTGCGTCCGTACGACACGCAGTGGAACATCTCGATCCAGCAGGAGATCCTGCCGAGGACGTCGGTGGAACTCGGCTACTACCGCCGCGACTTCTACAACTTCTTCGTCACGGACAACCTGAATCTCGCGACGAGCGACTTCCAGACCTACAGCTTCGCGGCGCCGACCGATCCGCGCCTCGGAAGCCAGAGCGGCCAGACCGTGTCGTACGTCATCCCGAAGGCGACGGCCAACATCGCGACCATCAACAACCTGTACACGTCGGTGGGCGCGATCACCGGCAACAACGGCGACTGGTCGAACTACTGGCACGGGGTCGACTTCTCGATCACGTCGCGCGGCGCGCACGGCCTCACGCTGAACTTCGGCACGAGCACCGGCCGATCGATTCAGGACAACTGTGCGGTCGCGGCGAAGCTGCCGGAGCTGTACAACAACGTCCTCACGGGCGGCCCGGGTGCGGCGCCGCTCGGGTTCAGCAACGGCATCTTCAATCTCACCGGCTCGTGCCGGAAGGTGGAAGACTGGCAGACCAGCGCCCGCGGCTACGCGACCTACATCGTCCCGAAGATCGACGTGATGCTGTCGGCGATCGTCCGCTCGTCGCTGAACTCGGCGTTCGGCTTCGGCACGGCGCCCGAAGGCAACAGCACGGGCCTGTCGGCGAACCTGCCGCAGGCGGCCAACGGCGTCGCGGGCTACGGCTTCAACATGCTGCCGCCGGGACAGTTCTACGGCCCGCGCGTCAACCTCACGGACCTGCGGTTCGGCAAGATCCTCAACTGGAAGCGCACGCGCACCAATGTTGCGATCGACCTGCTGAACCTGTTTAATACCAACACGGCGACAGGATTCCAGCTGACGTACGGCGCCGCGTATCTGACGCCGACCGTCATCACCAGCGCACGTGTGGCGAAGTTCAACGTCACGGTCGATTTCTAGACTCCTCCTGGCGCCCGCCCTCCTCGTGGGGGCGGGCGTTCTCGGACTTCCACGCCCGTCGTCGGCGCAAGCCGATTTCAAAGCCGCATTCGTCGAGAGCGTTCAGCGCTTCAGCGTCGCGCCCGATCGCGCGTCGCTCGAGGCGATGGCGCGCGCGCTCGCACGGTGGGACGCGTCCCTGCGCGCGTCGGAAGCGCAGTTCGCGGCGTCGCTGCCCGGATCGTCCGCGCCGGTCGCGGCCCGCATGCATACCGCGCTCGGCGCCATGTATCTCGAGCGAGGACGGCTGCAGGACGCGTTGCGCGAGTTCGACGCGGGAGCGCATCTCGATCCGGCGCGTGCGGACGTCTTCGCGTTCCAGGGCGCCGCCAGCGATCAGCTGCTGCACGATCGCGAGCGCGCCGCGACGGCCTATCGCCAGGCGGCGGCGCTCGATCCGCTCAACGCCACCCGCGCGTACCTGCTGGCACGGGCGCTCGAACGCGCGGGGAAACCCGTGGAGGCGGCCGACGCGTATCGCGGCGTATTGCGCCTCTGGCAGCGCGACGTCGGCGCGCACGTGTCGATTGCGATCGACCGGCCGTTCATTCAACTGGCGCTGATCGAAGAGGCGCCCGGCACCCGGCCGTTCTTTCCGCCGGCGCGCTACGCGGAAGGCTTCGCGCTGCTCAAGCGTGGCGAGTACAGCGCGGCGGTCGATTCGTTTACGAAAGCCGTCGAGAGCCCTCGGCCTTCAGCCCCCGGCCCTGACAATCCGGGCGCCTCGCACTACGCCAATGCGCGGCAGCTTCACCGGCAGAACAGGACCGTGGACGCGCTGGCCGAGTACGAGGCCGCGGTACAGGACGGCCTGTTCGTCGGCGCCGGACGGCTGCTGCAGACAATCGGCGGCCTGCAGGCCGCGCAGCAGAATTTCGACGCGGCGCTCGCGGCGGATGAGGCGCGCGTGGACCTGAGCCTCAACGACGCGAACGCGCACAGCACCCTCGGCTATCTGCTCGCGCGTCTCGACCGGCACGACGAAGCGCTCGCCGAGTTCGCGATCGCGCTGACGATCGCGCCGGACGCGCCGGATCTGCACGTCGCGATGGCGCAGATTCATCTGCAGCACGGCGACTTCACGGCGGCCGCCGACGCGGCGAAGCGCGCGATCGCCTTGAACCCGGCGCACAAGCAGGCGCGCTATTCGCTCGCGACGGCGCTGGTCCGCCTCGGCAGGGCGGACGAAGCGGCGCCGGAGTTCGCGGCCTTCGAGCGCCTGCAGTCCGAAGACACGGCCGTCGCATCGCAGCAGATGAAGATCAACGGCCTGAAGCGCGCGCTGGAGCTCGACCCCGACAACCCCGACCTGCTGAAGCAGCTTGCCGAGGCGTCCGCCCGCGCGAAAGCGAAGGCGGACACGCCGCGATGATGCGCGCGTCCATCGCGCTGCTGGGGCTCCTGTCACTGGGCGTGATGCAGGCGCCGGCGCCCGCCGCGCGCTTCGAGGAGATCGCGCACGCGTCCGGCATCGACTTCCGTCATGTGAACGGCGCGAGCCCGGATCGCCACCTGCAGGAGATCATGGGCAGCGGCGCGCTGTTCTTCGACTTCGACAACGACGGCTGGACCGATCTACTGCTCGTCGACGGCGGTTCGCTCGCGGATCCCGCGCTCGCCGCCCGTAGCCATCACCGCCTCTATCGCAACCGTGGCGGTGGCCGCTT
>DATNBT010000045.1:0-15805 GCA_035571855.1 Vicinamibacterales bacterium | reverse complement strand
CGCCGGCGCCGATCACGACGACGTCGTACTCAGCCACCGAAGAGCCACTGCCGCACGGCGACCAGCAGCTGGGCGGGACGCCGCAGCTTCACCCGTCCGTGAAAGACGTCGTACCCGCGCCGTTCGATGCGCCGCAGCGTCGCGAAGTACACCGCGCGCATGATTTCCGCGGCGACGAGCCGCCGCCGATCGGTCTCGACTCTCGCGTCGATGGCTCTCCTGTAGAAATCGTGCGCGCGCCGGCTTTCGAACGCGATCAGGTTCCGCACACGATCGGTGACGACGCCCGCCGACAGATCGTCGACCGTCACGCCGTGAGCGGCGAGATCGTCGAGCGGCAGGTACACACGCCCGCGGCCGAGGTCGTCCGGGATGTCGCGCAGGATGTTGGTGAGCTGCAGCGCGACGCCGAGGTTCAGCGCGTAGTCGGCCGCCCGCGGATCGCGGCAGCCGAAGATCCTGATGCAGATCAGCCCGACCGCCGACGCGACGCGGCGGCAGTACTCGAACAGCTGGTCGAACGTCTGATAGCGGAACGTGTCGAGGTCCATCGCGACGCCGTCGATGACGTCCTCGAAGGCCTGGCGCGGCAGATCGAACTCGCGGACGAACGGCTGCAGCCCGCGGCCCTGGGGCGTCTGCGGCGCCCCGCCTTCGTAGCAGCGCGCCAGCTCCGCGCGCCAGAACCCGACCGCGTCCCTGCTCGGCAGATCCTCCGACGGCTCGTCGACCGCATCGTCGACGGCCCGGCAGAAATCCCAGACCGCTTCGATTGCGCGCCGCTGCTCGGCGGGCAGCACGAGAAACGAGTAGTAGAAGCTCGTCTTACGCGCCATCGGTCTTCCACGAGAGCGCGCGCATCAGCAGCCGCGGACCGTCGGCCGGACGAAGGGCGGGACGACGTTCGAGCAGGTGCGCCCGCCCGCGCTCGACGGCGTCGAGGATCGTGGAGCCGCCGAGCCACGTGAACCGCAGCTCCCAGCGCAGGCGCCCGCGCACGCCGTCGCACACCGCGCGTCCCTCGGCAAACCGCGCCCGCGTGAACTCCACGCAGCGTTCGATCGCGCGGACCCAGCTCTCCGTCATCGTGCCCGCGGCAAGATCCCGTTCGTGCGCGCCGACGGCGGCTTGCACCTCATGCGGCACGTACAGCCTGCCCGCGCGCCAGTCGCGACCGAAGTCCTGCCAGAAGTTCGCGAGCTGCAGCGCCGTGCAGAGCGCGTCCGACGATCGATCGAGCGCCGCGTCGTGATAGCCGGCGATGCGCAGGACGAGACGGCCGACGGGATTCGCCGATCGACGGCAGTAATCGAGCACGTCGTGCCACGAGCCGTAGCGGGTCGTCGTGGTATCCTGCGCGAACGCGCTGACGAGATCGTCGAACAGCGAGATCGGCAAGTCGAGTTCGCGGATGGAGTTCGCCGTCGCGGCAAGCATCAGGTCGTCGGTGGCGACGTTCTTAGCGTCCGGCTTCAGCCGGACGTCCCGAACCGCGTCGTGCAATCGCCGCAGCCACTCATCGAGCGCGGCGCGACGGTCGGCGCCGCTCGCCGTGCCCTCGTCGGCGAAGTCGTCGGCCTTCCGCGCGAAGGCGTACACCGCCGCGACGTGCGGCCGCATGGCCCTCGGCAGCAGCATCGACGCCACCGGAAAATTCTCGTAGTGGGACCGCGCCAGAGCTTCGCATGCCGCGTACGCCTGGGTCAGCGGCTCCGGCGCCACGGTGGACACCGGGAAATTGTATCTGGTCAGTTGGTCAGGTGGTCAATGTGGCAAGTGGCGATCAATAGATAATCAATGTCGCAGTGACCAGCTGACCAGATGCCCCATCTCAGAGATGTAGTCGCGGCGGTCGTCGCCGCGGCGCTGTTCCTCGGTGCGTTGAGCCTGGCGACGACGCTCACCGTCTATCGCAAGCGCCGGCGCCGCACGAGGGAAGGCGAACAGGCGCTCGGCCGCCGCATCGTCGCCGAGATCCCGGGCGACGACGACCTGCGGCTGTTCACGGCAGACGAGCGGCAGTTTCATTACGGCGCCCAGTCGATCGATAAAGATCGCATCGCGGCCGTGCGCGTCCTGATCAACGGCGCGCCGATCGCCGCCTACGTCACGCGACGGCATTTGAAGGACGCGCACATGCAGCCGACGAGCTTCGAGGATCGGCCGGAAGGCATCGCGCGCGATCGCTGGGACGTCGCGATCGAACGCGAAGACGGCCTCACGCTCGTCGAATGCGGGGCAATCCGCGAACGTGTGTCGCAGGAGCTCGCGCGGTCGGTGTTCGACGCGGTGAAAGCGGACCTGGAACAGCGCGACAGGACTCAGGGCTGAAGGTTACGGATTCACCACTGCATTTCGGGCGCGCCGGCGCGCTGGTTGGCCGCGCGCGCGAGCACGAACAGGAGATCGGACAGACGATTGATGTACTTCAGCAGCAGGGGATCGACGGCCGGATCGAGCGAGACCATGCTCCGCTCGGCCCGGCGGCAGACCGCACGCGCGACGTGGAGCGTCGCGCCGCACGGCGAGCCGCCGGCGAGAATGAAGTTCGTCAGCGCCGGCAGGCCGGCCTCGAGCCGATCGATGACCTGCTCCATCCGTTCGACGTCGCCCGCGCCGAGGACCGCCTTCGGGATTTTCGTCGCGACCGTGCCGGACGGATCCGCCAACTGCGCGCCGAGCGCGAACAGATCGCGCTGGAGGCGGACGAGCTCTCCGTCGATGTCGGCGTCGGGCGCGCTCGCTCTCGCCAGGCCGAGATGCGCGTTCAGCTCGTCGACGTCGCCGTATGCGGCCACGCGCGCATCGTTCTTGGCCACGCGCGTGCCGCCGAAGAGCGACGTCTCACCCGTGTCGCCGGTGCGGGTGTAGATCTTCATGGCCAAGAAGCGTAAACCACTCCCCCTGCCGGCGCCACCGGATCGACGCCGGTTCCGGCAGCGGCTGCTGACGTGGTATCGCAAGCACGGGCGCGACCTCCCGTGGCGGAAGACCGACGACCCGTACCACATCCTCGTATCTGAAATCATGCTGCAGCAGACCCAGGTCGATCGCGTGCTGCCGAAGTACGCCGAGTGGCTGGACAAATACCCGTCGCTCCACGCGCTCGCGTCCGCGTCCGAAACCGACGTGACGCAGACGTGGCGCCCGCTCGGCTACAACATCCGGCCGAAGCGGCTGCAGAGCATCGCGCGCGAGGCGGTCTCACGCTACGACGGCAAGCTGCCGGCCGACGAGGAGACGCTGCTGTCGTTCAAGGGGATCGGCCAGTACACCGCCGGCGCCATCCGGAGCTTCGCGTTCCGCGAACGCGCCGCCATCCTGGACACCAACGTCGCGCGCGTGCTGTTCCGCGTGTTCATCGGCAAAGGCGAACAGAAGAGCCACGCGATGACGAAGCACCTGTGGACGGTGTCGGAAGCCGTCCTGCCGCGCGAGGTCTTCGACTTCAATCAGGCGTTGATGGACTTCGGCGCGATGGTCTGCTCCGCGAGAAATCCCAAGTGCCTGGTCTGTCCGATGTCGAAGGGCTGCAAGTCGTTTCCGTTCACGCCCCAATGACGTCGCTCGTCGTCACCGCCGCCGTCATCGAACGCGACGGCCGGTTCCTGGTCACGCGCCGGCTCAAAGGCGTTCATCTCGAAGGCTGCTGGGAATTTCCCGGCGGGAAGTGCGAACCAGGCGAGTCGCTGCCGGCGTGCCTGCGGCGCGAGCTGCGGGAAGAACTCGCCGTCGACGCCGAGATCGGCGACGAGATCCTCTCAACGAGCCACGCCTACCCGGAACGGCGCGTCGAACTTCATTTCTTCACGGCGACCCTTCGCGGCGAGCCGTCGCCGCAGCAGGGACAGGAGATGCAGTGGATTGCGCGCGAACGGCTGCGCGAGCTGGAATTGCCTCCGGCTGATGACGAGCTCGTCGCGCTACTGATGACCGGCAAACGGTAGCGCCGTCACCACGGCATCCGCGCCGCCCACCGACAGCCTCGTCCCCGGCTCGAGGACGTCGCGTTTGAGATACGCGAGCGCGATCGTCGCGTTCAGCGCCTGCGATCGCACGGCGCTCGTCACTCTTCCCACCTGGCGATCGCCGCTGGTGACCGCGGAGCTCGCGGGCGGAACCGCGTCGCCGCTGATCGTCAGCCCCGTGAGTTTTTCCGCGACACGTCCGTGGCCGCGATCGAGGACGCGGATGATGACTTCCTGTCCGACGTAGCAGCCCTTGTTCCTGTTGATGGCGCGCGCTTCGATGCCGGCTTCGAGAGGAATCGTTTCTTCGTCCATGTCGCGATGAAAGAGCGGGATGCCCGCTTCGACGCGCAGGACGTCGGCGGTCGCGGCGTCGAGCGCGACGACGCCGGCGGCGGACAGCGCGTCCTGCACGATCGGCAGACGCAGTCGTTCGACATAGAGATCGAAGCCCGGCTCGCCCGCATCAGTGATGCGCGTGACGATCGCCGCTCCACCGGCGATCTCTCCACGAACGCACGCGTGCTCGACGAGCGGCGCGGCGACGCCGAACAGCTCGCCGACAAGACGCGGCGCCTCGGGGCCGACGACAGCAATCTGCGCAAACGCATCCGTCACGTCGCCGAGCTGGACGTCTTCCGAGAAGATGAACTGATCCAGCTTCGCGAGAACCGTGCTCTTCGCGTCGGCGTCGGGAAGACTCAACAGGATCACGTCGCCGAGCTCGTACACCCACGCGTCGGAGATCATCCGTCCCTGCGCCGTGAGGTACGCGGCATAGCAGCCCGTGCCGGGCGCGAGCGCCGCGATGTCGTTCGTCAGCAGTCCCTGCAGGTACGACGCGCGATCGCGTCCGCTGACGACGATCCGGCCGCGGCTCGAGCGGTCGATCGACGCCGCGTGCCGCCGTGCGGCCTGATATGCTGTGCCCATGTCTCTCAGACATTTTATCTGCACGATCGTCGCGGCGGCCGCCGTCATTCCGGCGGCCCCGGGACTCGCGCAGCAGCCCGCCGCTCCGGCATTTCAGCCGGGGACGACGTCGGGCTTCATGATCTTCCTGCGCGGCAACGCCATCGGCGTCGAGCAGATGGCCGTGTCGCGCACCACCGAAGGCTGGTCGATACTGAGCACCGGCCGCCTCGCCCAGCCGCTCGACATCGTCGCACGCAAGCTGGAAGTCCGATACACCGCGGACTGGAAACCGATCGCCTACACGCTGGATTCCGTCGTCCGCGGCGAATTTCAACGCGTGATCACGACGGTCACCGCCACAACCGCGGCGAGCGACATCACCGTCGGCACACAGACGACGGCGAAGAGCGACACGATCGATCCGGCGTCGCTGCTCCTGCCGAACGCGATGTACGGTCCGTACGAAGCGCTTTCGGCAGTACTGAGGACCGCGACGGCCGGCTCGACGATCCCCGCCTACCAGATTCCGCTCGGCTCGGTGCAAATCCGCGTCGTCGATTCGACGACCGAGCAGATTCAGACGACGTCGCGGCTGATCACGGCGAAGCGGACGCACGTCACCGTCAGCACGACGAATCCGCCGGTGGACATCAACGTGTGGGGCGACGAGACCGGACGTCTGCTCCGCCTGACCGTGCCCGCGCAAGGGCTCGACGTCGCGCGTTCCGATATCGCCTCGGTGTCCGCGCGGCAGGTCGCCATCTCGCGTCCGAACGATGAATCCGTCCGCATTCTCGCAAACGGATTCTCGCTCGCGGGGACCGTGTCGAAGCCGGCCGAGCCGGCCAAGGGACCGTTTCCCGCCGTCGTGCTCACGGGCACGCTCGGTCAGACCGATCGCGACGAGCTCGTCGCGGGCATTCCGATCCTCGGGCAGCTCGCCGGCGCGCTCGCGGACGCCGGGTTTCTCGTCGTCCGCTACGACAAACGCGGCGTCGGACAGAGCGGCGGCCGCGCCGACGCCGTCACGCTCGCCGACTACGCGGACGATCAGCGCGCCGCGGTCCGCTATCTCACGACGCGCAAGGACGTCGACAGCCGGCGAATCGCGGTCGTCGGACACGGCGAAGGCGGGCTGATCTCGCTGATCACTGCGGCGAACGAGAAGAAAGTCGGCGCCGTCGTCCTGCTCGGAACCAACGGCATTGCCGGAACCGAGCTGGTGCTTCAACAGCAGCAGCACGCGCTCGGCCGGATGAACATCGGCGATACGGAAAAGCAGGCGCGCATCGAGATGCAGAAGCGCATCAACGCCGCGGCGGTGACCGGCAAGGGCCTCGACGGACTCACGCCCGACGTCCGCCGGCAGGTGGAGAATCCGGAATTTCAGAGCATGCTGTCCACGGACCCCGCGAAGCTGATCGCGAAGGTCCACCAGCCGATTCTCGCCGTCCAGGGCGAGCTCGATACGGAAGTCGCGCCGTCAAACGCCGATCGGATTGCCGAGGCCGCAAAGGCCCGCAAGCCTCCGCTGCCCGCCGACGTGGTCAAAGTACCCGGCGTGAATCACCTGCTCGCGATGTCGGTGACGGGCGAGCCGGACGAGTACGAGAAGCTGCCGCTGAAGCAGATCAGCCCGGCCGTCGCGTCCGCCGTCGTGGACTGGTTGAAGAAGAACTTGAAGTAGACGGGCCTGAAGGCCCGTACTACTCGTGACGCTACTCTACTCGTAGCGCAGCGCTTCGATCGGATCGAGGCGCGACGCTTTCAGCGCGGGCAGGAACCCCGCAATCAACCCGACAATCATCAGAATCGACGACGTCACGACGACGAGCTGCGTCGAGAGCACGAGGTAGATGTCGGTCGAGCGCTTCGTGTCGTCGAGCAGCTCGGCGAGAAACGGACGCGGGCTGATCAGCCAGACCAAACCGTACGAGAACGTGATGCCGATGATGCCGCCGGCGAAGGTCGTCGCGAGGCCTTCGAGCAGGAATTGCAGCAGGATTTCTCCGCGCGACGCGCCGAGCGCCTTGCGGACGCCGATCTCCTTCGTCCGCTCCTGCACGTTGACGAACATGATGTTCATGATGCCGACGCCGCCGATCGCGAGCGTCAGCACGCCGATGAACGTCAGCACGACCTTCAGCCCGTTCACCATGCCGTCGCCGATCTCGTTGAGCTTGGCCGACCCGAACGAGTTGAGCGCGCGCTCGTCCTTCGGGTTGTAGCGATAGCGCGTGGCGAAGAACTCGCTCACCTGCTTCGTCGCTTCCGGTTCGACCATCGGCGACGCCGCCTGCCAGAGAAACGTGCTGACGTACTTCGTGTCCGTCAGGCCGCTCATCGTCGTCCACGGGATGAACACGCACTGCTTGTCCGGCCGGTTGTAATTCGAGAGCTGGACCTTCTCCTCGCCGACGCCGACGATCTCGAACGTCTGGCCGCCGACGCGCACCGTCTCGCCGACCGGCGGGATCTCGCCGAACAGCTTCCGCTGCACCTCGCTGCCGATGAACGCGACACGGCGTCTCAGGCGGACGTCCTCTTCGTCGATGAACCGTCCGCCCGGCTGCGGCGTCTCGCTGCGCATCTCCCCGTAGGCCGCCGACACCGCGCGCACGAGGTGACTCGAGGTCTTGTTGCCGTAGATGACCGGAAACTCGTGCATGATCTCCGGGCTCACGGCCTTGACCAGAGGCAGCTCACCGAGCGTCAGCACGTCCTGTGTGGTGACGCGGACACGCTGGCCCGCGCGCTCTCCGCCGGCCTGCATGCTCGTCTGTCCCGGAAAGACGACCACGGTGCCGTCGGAAAACGCGCCCTTGAATCCCGCGTCGAGCGCTTTGCGGAAACCCTCGCCGTACGCGAGCAGGACGACGACGGAGATGATGCCCCATGAGATGCCGAGCATCGACAGCGCCGCGCGGAACCGATGGTGATAGAGGCCGAAGAACGCCTCGCGCACGATCTCACGAAGGGTCGGAAGGCTGAGCAGGCGCATTACATCTCGAAGCGCAGCGCTTCAACGGGCGGAAGCTCGGCGGCGCGCCTCGCCGGATACGTGGACGTCACGACGCCGATGCCGACCAGCATCAGCAGCGAGACGACGGCCGTCTGCCACGAGATGATCATGCCGGCGAAGCGCGCCGGCATCGGCGCCAGGTTGACGAGCTGGCACAAGGCGACCGCGACCAGCATGCCCGCGCCGCCGCTCATGATCGTCAGGAAGAAGCCTTCGAGAAAGAACTGGCGCTGAATGTTGCCGGTGGTGGCGCCGAGCGCCTTTCGCACGCCGATTTCCCGCGTCCGTTCCTTGACGGCAATCAGCATGATGTTCATGACGCCGATGCCGCCGAGCACCAGCGTCACGACGCCGACGACGCTGAAGAAGCGCTTCATGTTCGAGATCATGCGATCGAACATCAGCGTATTGAGCGAGGTGTCCCACATCGCCATCGCCTGGCGGTCGTCGGGATCGAATCCGTGATGCCGCGCGAGAATCGCGCGCAGATTCGACTCGAGCGGCCACTGGATGTCCTCGATGCGTCCGGTCCGCGAGTCGAGCACGGACGGCAGCTGATCGACGACCCACGGCTTGGGCGCCACGATGATGTCCGACAGCGTCCCCGGCGGAGAGTCCTTGAGCGGCATGTCGCGCATCATCGTCGCGAACGGGACGAAGATCTTGTTGTTGTCGGGGCCGCTGTAGTTGCTGTCCTGCTGCTTCTTGCGGATCTTGCCGACGACCGTGTACGGAAAGCCGGCGATCGTGATCGGCTCCCCGATGATGTTGCGCTTGCCGAACAGCTGCTCGGCCATGTCGAAGCCGATGATGGCGACCCGCCTGACGTCCTGCTCGTCCTGCGGCGTGAAGAGGCGGCCGCCCTCGAGCTCGATCGTGCGGATGGCCTGATATTGCGGCTCTATGCCGTTGATGCTGCCCGACGCGGAGTTGTATGCGCTCTTGATGGTGGCGCCCTTCTGCAGCTCCGGGCTGACGACGTCGATCATGGCCGACTCGGCCTCGAACGCCCGGGCGTCTTCGAGATTCAGCCGGATCACGCGGCCCGCGCGCTCGCCGCCCGCCTGCAGTCCGGTGCGTCCGCCCCACACGATGCCGATGTTCTTGCCGAGCTCGAGCAGCACTTTCTCGTTGCCCGCCTGAAAGCCTTCGCCCATCGCCGACAGCACGACGACCGACACCATGCCCCAGAGGATGCCGAACATGGTGAGGAAGCTGCGGAGTTTGTTCGCGCGGAGGTTCTGCAGCGACTGGAGGAAGGCTTCTCTCATGGACGAACGCTACGACGGAAGCACCAGCTTGTCGCCC
The DNA here is from genome assembly GCA_035571855.1 of Vicinamibacterales bacterium. Taxonomy (GTDB): domain Bacteria; phylum Acidobacteriota; class Vicinamibacteria; order Vicinamibacterales; family CAVVIG01; genus DATNBT01. The sequence goes on along the minus strand of DATNBT010000045.1, from coordinate 6,592 downwards.
GCCTTGAGCCCCTCGAGCACTTCGATCTTCGTGCCGTTGCCGACGCCGACTTTGATCGGCGCCTTGCGGCGGCCGTTCTTCGCGTTGGGATCGGCAATCAGCACCGACGCCGCCTTTTTGGCGTCGTAGCTCACCGCGGCTTCAGGAATCAGCAGCGCGTTCGGATGCTCCTCCAGCACGATCTCGGCGTTCGCCGTCATGTTGGCTTTGAGCTCCTGGCCGGGGTTGTCGATCGACACCTTCACTTCGAAGCTCGTGACGTTGTCTTTCTCCACGCCGAGCGGCGAGATCTGCGTGACGCGGCCGTTGAACACGCGCTCCTTGAACGTCTCGACGCGGATCCGCGCCGGCTGATTCAGGCGCACGCGGCCGATGTCGGCTTCGTCCACCTTGCCGCGCACGAACACCTGCTGGATGTCGCCGAGCGTCATCACGAGCGTCGCGTTCGCGCCGAGGTTGAGAATCGACGACACGGGGCTGCCGATCTCGACGTCGCGGCTCAGCACCGTCGCGCGAATCGGCGCGCGGATGGTCGCGTACGCGAGGCTCTCCGCCGCCTGATCCGCGGCGGCCTTCGCCTGCGCGACCTGCGCTTCCGCCTGCTTGATGTTCGCTTCGCTGACCGTGAGCTGCGACTGCGCGGCGCGCTGCCGGTTCGCGGCCACGTCGATCGCGCTGTGCGCGTCGTCGAGCTGCGACTGCGAGACGAGCTTCTGATTGAAGAGCTGCTGCGCGCGGTCGTAGTTGCGGCGCGCGAACTCGACGTCCGGGCCCTCGGCCTCGACGACGTTCTTCTTGAGCGCCGCCTGCGCGCCGGCGAGCGCCGCGCGCGCGGCCTGCAGGTTCGCTTCGGCGCTGCGGAGGACGGCCTGCAGCTGTTCTTTGTCGAGCTCGGCCAGCACGTCGCCGGCGTTCACATTGCTGTCGATGTCGACGGGAAGCTTTTCGATGATGCCGTTCGCGCGGGATTTGATCTCGACCTTCGTGGTGGGCTCGATCTTTCCCGTCGCCACGACCGACTTGACCATCGTCCCCGCCTCGGCGGTGACCACTTTGCTCGGGTCGACGTCGGAGGACGCGCCCTTGATACGGACGAACCCGGCCGCGGCCGCGGCGCCCACGATCACGAGCACGATCGTGAGGTAAAGGCGCTTCCGTGAAGTTTTCGTTGCCATACGTGTTCGTCTTACGTCATCCCAGCAGGTGAAGTTCAAATTTCCGGCGAGAGGTTAAGATTACCTCCGCCATGTGGATTCTTCAGACCGCCGCCGACCCCGACGGCGATTCGCTGACGTTCCGGCTGCCGGCCGGGGCCGTGAAAACCGTCGGCAGAGCTCCCCGCGCCGACTTCATCGTCGATGCCGCGCTCGTCTCGCGTCTGCACTGCCGGTTAACGGCCAACGACGCCGGCGTCGACGTCGTGGACCTCGACAGCACCAACGGCACCTATATAAACGATCAGCGCGTGAAGAACGGATGCATCAAAAGCGGCGATCGGCTTCGCGTCGGCCGCGTGGAATTCAGCATCCAGCGGCAGATGTAATCGCTTTCGTAGCGTCCGGCTTCAGCCGGACGGACCAGTATTAGACGGCGCCCTGCAGGAAAGGGTTGGTCCTGCGCTCCTGCCCGATCGTCGTCCACGGGCCGTGCCCCGGGTAAACCCGGGCGTCATCGCCAAAGGCAAAGAGCACGTCACGAATCGACGCGAGGAGCGTCGGCATGTCGCCGCCGGGCAGATCCGTGCGGCCGATCGAGCCCGCGAACAGCGTGTCGCCGACCACCAGATCCATTCCCTTTTCGCCCTTGCGGCGGATCTCGAGGCAGACACCGCCCGGGCAATGGCCCGGCGTGTGATGCGGCACGGCTTCGTACCCGCCGAACGCGATGGCCTGGCCGGGCGTATAGAAGATGTCCACCGGCGGGGCCGGCTGGACCGTCATGCCGAACATCGCGCCCATCTCGACGATGCCTTCGTAGAGAAACAGGTCGTCGCGATGCAGATAGATCGGCGCGTTCAACGCCTTCTTCGCGGCGCCGACGCCGGTGATGTGATCGATGTGCGCGTGCGTCAGCAGAATGTGGCCGATCCGGAGCGACTGCCGCTCGGCGATCGCGAGCAGATCGGCGACCTCGTCGCCCGGATCGATCAGCACGGCTTCGCGCGTCGTCTCACAACCGAGCACGAAGCCGTTCTTGAAGAACGGACCGACGGCCCTCGTTTCCATTAACATGATCGGATGATCCTCGCCCTCGTCGATGATCTCATGTTCAGATCGAAGATCAAGTCGACGGCGCAGTCGGCCGGCGTTCCGGTGACGTTTGTCTCGTCACGGGACGGCGCGCTCGCGTCGATGCGGGCGAACGCTCCGCGGCTGGTCGTCTTCGACCTCAACCACATGCGGGCCGATCCACTCGGCACGATCGCGGACATGAAGAAGGACGCCTCGCTCGCGTCGATTCCCACGATTGGCTATGCGTCGCATGTCGACGTGACGACGATCGACGCGGCCCGCGCCGCGGGCGTCGACGACGTCGTGGCGCGGTCGGCGTTCGCGTCGAAGCTGTCGGAGCTACTTTCGAATCCACCACCACGCCGCGGCTAGCAGCGCGGCGGCGACGGCAAGGGCCGTCGCGATCCACGGCGCCGCGGACTTCGAGCTCCTGCCCGGAATGGCGCTGCCGCGCGCCTTGTCCGCGTTTTCGGCGCGCACTTCCAGAATCGCCGCGACGGAACGCAGGTCCGCGGCAAACGTCACCGCCAGCTCGTACTCCTTCAGCGCGAGCGCGTCCACTTCGGCCGGCAATGATTTGTTGATCGACGTCGGTGCCACGGCGTCCGACGCCGGCGGCCTGCCCGTGAGCATCTCGAAGAACATCCGGCGCAGCTCCCGGATGTCGGCGGCTTCGTCTCCCGCGTGGCCATCCGCGCGCGTCCAGCGGGCCATCGCCATGTCCAGCACCTTCGCGGCGCCCTTCGGTGTGACGATGACGGCGGCGGGCGTGAGGTTGCCGTGCGCGTGGCCGCTCGCGTGCGCCTCGGCGAGCGCGTCGGCGACCTGCGCGGCGATGTCGATGGCGCGCCGCGCGTTGAGCGGATGGCCGGCGATCATGCGATCGAGCGGATCGCCGGGCACGAATTCGCACGCCAGGAACACCCGGCCGTTGTCGTCGCCCGCTTCGTACACCGCGGCGATCGCCGGGTGCGACAGCGCCATCGCGGTCCGCGCGTCGGCGAGAAACGTGTTCCGCTTCGCCGCGTTGTCCTGAATGCTCTGCGGCGGCACTTTGATGGCGACCGTCCGTCCGAGCTTCGTATCCCGGGCGCGGAAGATTTCGCCGAGCGGGCCCTCGCCGGCGCGCTCGAGGATTCGATAGTGTGCGATGCTGTCCAAACGGTGACGATTATAAAGTGACCGGCTACATCGAGCTCCTGCGGCGCAACCGCGACTTCCGCCTCCTTTACATCGGACAGACCGTTTCGCAGCTGGGCGACTGGTTCAACACGGTGGCCGTGTACTCGCTGCTGCTCGAGCTCACCGGCTCGGCCACCTCCGTCGCCTGGATGCTCATCGTCCAGATGGCGCCGATCGGCGTCGTCGGCCCGCTCGCCGGCGTCGTCGTCGATCGCATGAACCGCCGGCGCATCATGATCGCCGCCGACGTCCTCCGCGGCGTCGTGATTCTCGGCCTGCTGGTCGTCCGCCGGACGGATCAGGTCTGGATCGCGTACGCCGTGACCGCGATCGCGGTCTGCGCGCAGGCGTTCTTCGAGCCCGCACGCACCGCGACGATTCCCGCCGTGACGACTACGGAGGAACTGCTGCCGGCGAACGCGCTGTCCAGCGCGACGTGGTCGGCGATGCTCGCGATCGGCGCGTCCGTCGGCGGTCTCGTGACCGCGGTCTTCGGCCGCGACGTCGCGTTCATCGTCAACTCCGCGTCGTTCTTCGTCTCGGCGATGTTCATCTTCGCCACGAGATACGACGCGACGCCGCAGCGGAGCGCGACGGCTTCAGCCGAGTGGCGGCGGCGCGCGTTCGATCTCACGGGCATCCCGGATCTCGTCGAGGGCTTCCGCTACGTCCGCAGGCACGCGCACGTCGCCGCACTGATGCTGGTGAAAGCCGGATGGGGACTCGCGGGCGGCATCCTGCTGCTGCTCACGATTTTCGGGCAGCGCGTGTTTCCCATCGGTCACGACGCCGCGGCCGGCATCGGCGTCCTCTTCGGCGCGCGGGGCGTGGGCGCGGCGCTCGGGCCGATCATGCTGCGATGGATGCTCGGACAGCAGCCCGGCACGCTCCGGCGCACGATCGGCCCCGCCTACTTCATGATCGGCGTCTTCTATCTCGCGCTGTCGATCGCGCCGGTGCTGTCGCTCGCGAGCCTGTGCGTCCTGTTCGCGCACTTCGGGGGCGCGATTCTGTGGGTGTTCAGCACCGTGCTGCTGCAGATGGAAGTGCCGGATGCATTCCGCGGACGTGTGTTCGCCGCGGAGCTGGCGCTGGTGACCGTCACCTCGTCGATCTCGAGCTACGTGACCGGCAGGTATCTCGACGCGGGCGTCTCGCCTCGCTTCGTGTCACTCGTGCTGGGCGCGATGTTCTTCGTTCCCGGCATTCTGTGGCTGCTGATCCTGTCGCGCTGGCAGCCGTCGCGCGAGCACGCGGTCACGCTCGAGGACGAAGCTCCTCCATCGCACTCTGCACCAGTTGCTTGACGTCGTCGAGCTGCTCGAGGACGAGCGCGATGTCCATCTTGGGTTTTCCCGGAAACCGTTCGCTCCGGCAGTAGACGCCGTGCTGGCCGACGAGGGCGAGCGAGTCGGTGAGCAGGTCCATCGCGACGGCGAGGCGGCCGCGCGCGCTGCCCATCATCGTCTCGTGGTGTTCGAGCGTGTCGCGGTGTTTGTCGAAAACGGACATCTTATTTCCTTGGCGGACGCGTCGGCCGCAGCTCGACGCGGCTCGGCAGGCTGCGCGCCGGATGGCGCAGCAGGTTCATCACCACTTCGGCGACTTCGTCCGCCGACACCTTCCAGTCCGCGCCTTTCGACGCGTCGCCCTGCGCGAATTCGGTCGCCACGGATCCCGGCGCGACGACGCTGACGCGGATGTTGTCGTAGCGGACTTCCTGCATCAGCGCTTCCGAGAACGCGTTGACGCCGGCCTTCGACGCGCAGTACGCGGCGCCCTTCACGAACGGATTCGAGCCGGCGAGGCTGCTGATGTTGACGATCGACCCCCCGCCGCGCTGCCGCAGGTGCGGAATCGCGGCATGGCAGGCGTTGTAGATCCCGGTGAGATTCGTGTCCAGGATCTCGGCCCACTGCGCCGGCGTCATGTCGGCGACGTCGGCGAAGATGCCGATGCCGGCGTTATTAATAAGGATATCGAGGCCGCCGAAGCGGCCGACGGTCGCGTTGATGGCGCGTTCGATGTCCTCGTAGCGGCGCACGTCGGCTCGCAGGGTCTCGACAGACGACGGGCCTGCGGCTTCGATCTTCGAACGGGCCGACGACAGATGCGCGTCGCTCATGCCGGTGACGGAGACTTTCGCGCCGTCGGCCGCGATCGCGCGCGCGATGGCGAGCCCGATGCCGCGCGATCCACCCGTGACGAGCGCGACCTTTCCAGCGAGCGTCTCCATAGCAGCTATTACAATAGCGCACGCAGATGGATCGCGCAGTCGTTCTCGGGGCCGGCGAGCTCGGCGGCCTGCTCGCGCACGCGCTCGCACGGCGCGGCGTCGCGCGGGACATCTGCCTCATCGACGACAAGGGGCGCGTCGCGGAAGGCAAAGCGCTCGACATCATGCAGGCGGCGCCGGTCGAAGGATTCGCCGCGACGGTCACGGGATCGGCGGACGCGTCGCTTGCGGGCGGCGCGACGGTCGTCGTCATCGCCGATGCCGCGGGCGGGGCCGAGTACTCCGGCGACGCCGGCCTCGCGCTGCTGAAGCGGGTTCGCGACTTTTCTCCGAAGTCGCTCGTCGTCTGCGCGGGCGCGACGCAGCGTGATGTCGTCGAACGCGGCGTCCGCGAGCTGCATGTCCCTCGCGCACGGCTCATCGGCTCGGCGCCCGAGGCGCTCGTCTCGGGCATTCGCGCGGTCGTCGCCGCGGAGCTGCGGATGTCGCCGCGCGACGTCGCGCTCAGCGTCGCCGGCGTGCCCCCCGATCACATCGTCGTGCCGTGGGAAGACGCGTCGGCCGGCGGATTCGGATTGCACCGGCTGATCGGCGAGCCAGGGCGACGCGCCCTCGACGCGTCGCTGTCGCGCTTGTGGCCGCCCGGGCCGTATGCGCTTGCCGTCGCGGCGGCCAAGGTCATCGACACGATGCTCGAACGATCGGAACGCCGCGTCTGCTGCTTCGTCGCGCCGGACGACAGCTCCGGCCGCCGCACCAGGACGGCCGCGCTGCCGGTGCGTCTGAATCGATCGGGACTGGTGGAAGTGATGCTGCCGGAGCTGAACGGACGCGATCGCGTCCGCCTGGACAACGCTACGCTGCTATAGGCCTGTGCAGCGCAAGCCCGCCGGCGAAGTCTGACAGCTGCTTTCGCAGGATCAGCCGGCCGCGATGCAGGCGC
>DATNBT010000044.1:0-4149 GCA_035571855.1 Vicinamibacterales bacterium | reverse complement strand
CGTCGACCGGAACCCCGATCCCCACATCGTCGAGATCGATCTGGACGCGCGCATCGCGCACGTCGAAGTCGCGCCGGGGATTGCCACCGACGCGTGGACGTACAACGGCGGCCTTCCCGGCCCGCTGATCCGGGTCCACGTCGGCGATCGCCTCATCGTCCACTTCACGAATCATCTGCCGGAGGCCACGACGGTCCACTGGCACGGGCTGCGCCTGCCGATCGAAATGGACGGCGTGCCCGATGTCTCACAACCGCCGGTGGTGCCCGGCGGATCGTTCACGTACGACTTCGTCGTCCCCGACGCGGGGCTGTACTGGTATCACCCGCACGTGATGTCGGCGGCGCAGGTCGGATTCGGCCTCTACGGCGCGCTGCTCGTCGAGGGAGACGACGAGCAGGTGAATGTGCCGGATCAGACGGTCCTGGTCTTGAGCGACATCGGGATCGACAACCGCGGCAAGCTCGATCCTCCCGACAGCGGCGGATCGACCGGGATGGCGTTCGGCCGCGAAGGCGAGCACGTGCTGGTGAACGGGAAGAAGCGGCCGCGGCTGACCGCGCGATCGGGCGCGCCGATGCGGTGGCGCATCGTCAACGCGGCGAAGAGCCGGTTCTTTCAGCTCGATCTCGACGGCCAGAAGATCACGCGCATCGGCGGCGACGGCGGATTGATCGAGCATCCCGTGACCACCGACACCCTCGTGCTGGCGCCCGGCGAACGTGCCGACGTCGTCATCGCGCCGACGCTGAAGCCGGGAACCGAGCTCGAAGTGCTGTCGTTTCCGTTCAACCGCGGTTACGGCAGCGTCGAGTACCGATCCGTCGAGAACATGATCACGCTGGCGATCGACAACGAGCCGCCGCTCAAAGGCTGGACGCTCGCGCCGATCCACCGCGACATCGCGCCCATCAGCACCGCCGGGGCCACGCCGGTGAACATCGAGTTCACGCTCGCGCAGCACGCCGACGGGCAGTTCGAGTACGGCATCAACGGCGTCGCGTTCGCGAAAGGTCATCCGATCGTGGCGAAGCCCGGCGAGACGCAGGTGTGGACGATCAAGAACTCGACGAAGTGGTCTCATCCATTTCATCTTCACGGCTTCTTCGTCCAGGTGCTCGACGACAACGGCAATCCTGTTCAGCCGATGGAGTGGAAGGACACGGTGAACGTCCCGCTCGAGCAGACGGTGAAGATCGTCGTGAAGTACGACGACCGGCCGGGCAGCTGGATGTTTCACTGCCACATCCTCGACCACGCGGATGGCGGACTGATGGGCATGGTCGACCTCGGCGTTGCCCATGTCGAGCACGCGAGTCACGGCGGCCACTAGACGCGTAGACCGGCCCTTTCAGGGCCGCGGCCGGAGTTACAATTCCCTCATGAAGACAGTCGTGACGATGGCCGTTGCGCTCGCGCTCGGTTCCATCGGCGTGTACGCGCAGCGCGGCTTCGCGCCGCCGACCAAGACGCCGTCGAAGCTGCGATCCGTGCCCGCCGAAACGACCGCGGCCAAGGTGAAGGATCCGAACTGGAAGGCGCCGAGGACGGCGTGGGGCCAGCCCGATCTGAGCGGCATCTGGACGAGCGACGACATGCGCGGCATTCCCGCGACGCGTCCCGCCGCGGAGAAGGATCGCGAGTCGCTGACGCCGGAAGAGTTCGCCCGGCGCGCAGGCGGCGACGAGGCCAACCGCGATCGCGCGGTGAACCAGGAAACCGTGCTGCGCAACGAGTTCGGCGTCCGCACGTTCGGCTACACGTCGTTCGTCGTCGATCCGCCGGACGGCCAGATGCCGGCGCTGACGCCGGCAGGCCAGGCGAGACAGCGGGCGACGTTCGGCGTCGGCACCTTCGGCGGCGGCCCGTGGAACGACTTCAGCAACTTCACGCTCTACGATCGCTGCATCACGCGCGGCATCGCCGGCATCTTCCCCGTGCTCTACGGCAACGGCCTGCGCATCATGCAGACGCCGGACGAAGTGATCGTCAGCTACGAGATGATCCACGACACGCGGGTGATCTATCTCGACGGCCGCCCGCACGTCGGGCCGAAGATCAGGCAGTACATGGGCAATTCGGTCGGACACTGGGAAGGCGACACGCTTGTCGTCGACACGACGAACTTCACGGATCTCGTCGGCGCGTTCAACGGCCCGAACAGCGAGAAGCTCAGGGTCACCGAGCGGTTCACGCGCATCGATCCGGACATGATCGACTACCGCATTCGGATCGACGATCCGGTGATGTACACCGCGCCGTTCACCATCCGCTACACGATCACGCACCAGCCGAACTATCAGCTCTACGAGTACTCGTGCCACGAGGGCAACAGCGCCGTCCGCAACGCGCTCGCCGGCGAGCGCGCGTACGATCGCGCGGTCGCCGAGGCGATCAAGGCCGGCAAGCCGATTCCGACGCGCGCGCCGACGGGCATGGAGGTCTACACGGGCCAGAACGTCGAGGGACGCGAAGCTGTGCGAGAGTTCGGCACAGGACGATAGCGCCCGCGGCCACCCGCGCGCGGGTCAGCGTGAGTTCGCGGCGGGGGTGGGGCCCCGCTGCAAGTGAAGAAAGAGGCTCGCATGAAACGTCTGCTGTTTGTCGTTGTCGCCGCAGCCGCGCTGTTCCTGCCGAAGGCCGCGCTCGCACATCACGGGTGGGGCGGGAACCTCGACGAAGAATTCGAACTCAGCGGGACGGTCACCAGGCCGGTGAGCCTGGCGGGACCGCACGCGACCATGATGATCAAGGACGCGCAGGGCCACGAGTGGACGCTCACGCTCGCGCCGCCGCCGAGGACGTCCGCGGCCGGCGTGAAGGACGGCATGTTCGCCGTCGGCACGAAAGTCAGCGCGCACGGCCATCGCAATCGCGACATGAAGAAGTACGAAATGAAGACGGAGCGGATCACGGTCGACGGCAAGACCTACAACGTCTACCCGGATCGCACCTGAGCGAACAGGCGTTCGCGGCGTGGCTCCAGGCCTCCGCGCTGGGCCACTTCATGCGGGAGTCGGGGACGTGGACGTACGCGATCGTGAACCTCGCGCACGTCCTCGGCATCGCGACGCTGTTCGGGTCGATCCTCGTCCTCGATCTCCGGCTGATCGGCATCGGCCGCCGCGTCCCGCTCGCGCCGCTCTCGCTCTCCATCGGCCCCGTCGCCGCCGCCGGCTTCGTCATCGCCGCGACGACGGGCGTCGGACTCCTCGCCACGAAAGCCACCGAATACGTCGGCAATCCGTTCCTGCTGATCAAGTTTCCGGCGATTGCGCTCGGGCTGCTGAACGTCGCGGCGGTGCGCAGCTCGGCGGCCTGGCGCGCCCAGTACACGCGAGAGCTGACGCCGGCCGAGCAGCGATATTTGCAGGTTCTCGGCGGTATCTCGCTGATCTGCTGGTTGACGGCGATCACGGCCGGACGGATGATCGCGTACTGGTAGGCCTGACGTGATTCCCGTCGAGACGCCGCTGCTGCAGTCGGTCGAGCAGGTCAACAAATACGTCGAGCGCGTCGCGCACCTCAACGAGCTCTATCGCGCCGGCAGAATCAAGGTCCACGTCCCGCGCGGCCTGCACGAGAGCTCGGCGCAGCTCGACGACCTCGTCGCGCAGCTCCTGCCGGCTTCGCACCAGGCGCTCAAAGACGCATCACAGGGACTGTTCTTCTCGCTGCCGGTCGCCTTCGATCCGTCCGAGTCGGTCGGGCCGTACCTCGCCGCGGCCGACCGCGACGCCACGGGCCAGTCGTATCGCTTCCTCGACATGGGCGCCGAGATCGCGACGCACGCCTTCGGCGAAAACGACCCCGACGTCGTCCGCGCGGTGCTCGAGTCGCTGCCGTTCATCACGGACCGCTACGCGCATTCCGAATACCAGACGACGCTGTCGCTGAAGCTGAAGGCGGCGCTCTCGCGCATCGCGCCGAAAGGCACGCCGCGGCACTTCATCGTCAACACGGGCGCCGAAGCCGTCGAGAACGCGATCAAGTCCGTGCTCATGAACCGCGTGATGACGACGGGCGACAAGGACGGCGGGTTCGTCGTGTCCTTCGAAGGCGCGTTCCACGGACGCACGCTCGGCAGCCTGGCCGTCACGCACCGCAAGAAGGCGCGCCTCGGCTTTCCGACGTTCGACTGGCCGCACA
>DATNBT010000043.1:0-3470 GCA_035571855.1 Vicinamibacterales bacterium | reverse complement strand
TCGTTCTCCTTCTGGTCCAAGATGACCTTGATCGTCTTCGGGACGCTGCTGACCTGGCTCGCCGGCCGCACTGCGGTCAGGCCCCTGAGCCTGCTCACGCTCGTCATCTGGATCGGGATCATCTTTCTCGGCCGCCTGATCGCCTACGACCACATCTGGGGATCGTGGTCCGGGTCGAAGGCATAAATCACGGCCATGAACATCGACGCGGCGCTGGCTGCGCTCGAAGCCACGAGGCTCGCGAACGCCATCCGCAATTCGCTGTACTTCTTTCCGTTTCTCGAGGCGATCCACGTCCTCGGTCTCGCGATGGTCGTCGGGTCGATCGCGATTCTCGATCTGCGGATGCTCGGCATCGCGTCGACCAGGCGGCCTGTCGGGCGCATCGCCCTCGACGTGGAGACGTGGGCGTGGTGGGCGTTCGGCCTGACGTTCGTCACCGGCGCGCTGATGTTCATCACCAACGCGGGCGTCTACTACCACAATATTTTCTTCAGGCTGAAGATGCTGATGCTGGCGCTCGCCGGCCTCAACGTCGGCGTGTTCGAGCTGACCGCGCGGAAGACGATTCAGCAGTGGAACGAGAACGAGAGAGCGCCGTTGGCCGGCCGCATGGTCGCAACGGTCTCGCTCGTGCTGTGGATCGCCATCATCTTCATGGGGCGCTGGATCGGATTCACCACGACGCGCGTGACGGGCAGCAAGCCGGCGCCCGGCGTGAACATCGAAGATTTACTTCCCAAGTAGCCGCTGGCTCTCCTTGAACGCCGCTTGAGCGCGTTCGTCATTCGGATACCAGTAATGAAGGTGGCAGTTCTCGCACGCCTTGTCGAGTTCGCCGGCGGCGTCGAACAACCCCTTCGCGTTCTTCGCATCGATCGCTTTCAGCGCGAGAGTCGCCGCATCCTGTAAGACCAGCGCGCGAGCGGAGAAGGCCGGGTGATCGGCGTCGATCAGCTTCTGAATCTCTTCGGGCTGCAGCTCGATCTTCGGATTCTGCGAGCGGTCCTTCGGATCGGCGGACTTCCGCCCCGGCATCACCAGCAGGTTCGGCGCCTCGATCAGCTGAACGGCTCGCCGTCGGACCTCCTTCCATTCCTCATCGGTATGGGGCGCCTTCTCGGTGATTCCGTGTTCGTCGGCGATCTGCGCGACGGAATCGAAGATGAAGTCCGCGCTCGGCTCGACCATCGAGTCCATGATGTCTTTAATCGTCGACGGCGACTGCAGCTGCGGTTCGGGCGCCGTGCGGGCGCACGCGGTGGCGAAGACGACCGCGCACGCGAGCGCGCCTCTGGAATATCTGTTCACACGTGTAGTATATGGTCGCTATGAAACATCGTCTGACGGTTGCATTTGCCGCGAGCCTCGCCGTCGCCGGCGCGGCGACGCTGTTCGCTCAACTTCCGATTCCCGTTCAAGGCCAGACGCCGCAGGCACCCGGACAGGGACAGGGCCGCGGGCGCGGCGGCCGCGGTGGAGAAGCACAGCAGGCGCCCGATCCGCCGCCGGTCGTCTCGGCGATCGCAACGGCGACGCCGGAGATCACGGGCCCCGGAAAATTCTACGAGACGCTGATGGAGCTGAAGCCGGGCGACGACCTGGCGCACTTCGGCTACGTCACGAAGGAATATTTCGTCTCCGGGACGGCGAACGGCCAGCCGTACAGGACGCGCATCGTCATCCGCAAGCCGTCCGACGACAGCAGGCTGAGCGGCCTCGCGCTCGTCGAGTCGATGCATCCGAGCGGCAACCCGTGGATGTTCCACTTCACGCATCGCTATTCGATGACGCAGGGACACGTCGGCGTGGAGATCCTGACGACGACGCCGCAGGGAATTGCCGAGGCGAATCCGGATCGCTACAAGTCGCTCGTGGTGCCGCAGGGGCAGGCGAGCGAGATCATCGCGCAGGTCGGCGCGCTGCTGAAATCGAACGGTCCCGACAACCCGCTCGCGGGCAAAGTGGGGAAGATGATTCTCGCCGGCTCGTCGGCCTCGGCCGCCGTCGTCGTCAACTACCTGCCGACGTCGATGGTGCAGCGGCTCGCCGACATGAAGCCGATCTACGACGCGTTCATGCCGACGAGCAACGGCAGCAACCTCCGCAAAGTCGACGTGCCGATGCTGCAGGTGCCGACGATGCGTGAGACGTTTCAGGGCTTCGGCCCGACGCGCGTGGACGGCGACGCGCCGGGCGATCAGTTCCGCATCTACGAGTTCGCGGGCATGGCGCACATCGACTCGCGCGACGCGGCGGCGTACTATCCCGACCCCTGCAAGCAGCCGATCAGCCGCTATCCGCTCGCGGCGTACATGTCCGTCGCGCTCGATCATCTCTGGCGGTGGATCGACAAAGGGGTCGTCCCGCCGCACGCCGATCGGTTCTATGTCGACTACAACACCGACAGGGACGGGTCGCTCCTGGCGCTCGACGAGTTCGGCAACGTCAAGGGCGGCATCCACACGACATATATAGATGTCCCGGCCGCGAAGTTCGGCGTGCCGAATTCCGGCGCCGAGCCGCCGATCAAGAACCCGCATCCGTTCATCGCGGCGCGCGGAGAGGCGGCGCAGAACCAGCTGTGCGGCCTGGCGAACTACCAGATCAACTTCACCCCGGAGCAGTTGAAGAAGCTCTACAGAGATCAGAAGACGTACGTCGCGAAAGTGCTGCAGCGCTACGACGAGCTCGTGAAAGAAGGCTGGGCGCTGCCGGTCTATCGCGACGTGATCAAGGAAGACGCGGAGAAAGTGAGGTTCTAGATGAAGACGCTGTGGATGTCAGCAATTATCGGCGCGTGTGCGGTCACGCTTGCTGCTGCCGAGTGGAAAACTCCGCGTACGCCGTGGGGCGATCCCGATCTGCAGGGCATCTGGACGAGTCAGCCCGAGCTCGGCGTGCCGTTCGAGCGGCCGGCGGCGTTCGGCACGCGACAGGTGCTGACCGACGAGGAGTTCCAGCAGCGCGAGGCGCAGGCGAGGAAACAGCTCGAGAGCGACAACGCCGAGTTCAACCAGGAGACGGCCGACACGTCGAACGCCGGTCAGGTCGGCTCGGCCACGTCGCCGCCGCCGACGTGGCTCGAGCGCGGCAAAGCATCGCACCGGACGTCGATGGTGATCGATCCTCCCGACGGCCGCGTGCCGCCGACATCGGAGGCCGGCCAGCGTCGCCAGCGCGCGGCCGGACTCGGCGCGCTCGACAACGGCCCGTTCGACGGTCCGGAAAACATGGGCCTCTATCAGCGCTGCATCACGCGCAACATCCCGAACGCGATGTTCCCGGCGGTCTACAACGCGAACACGCGCATCGTGCAGGGACCGGGATACGTCGCGATCACGTACGAGATGATCCACGAAACGCGCGTGATTCCGACGACGCCGCGGCCGCATCTGAAGGCCGACATGCGGATGCTCCTCGGCGATTCGGTCGGGCACTGGGAAGGCGACACGCTCGTCGTCGACACG
>DATNBT010000042.1:0-2586 GCA_035571855.1 Vicinamibacterales bacterium | reverse complement strand
CCGCAGCACGTCGTTGGCCGCCGTCACGAGCGACTGCGGCGAAAACAGCCAGTGGATGCCGGGAATGTTGACGACGTAATCGAGGTGATGGGAGAAGGCGCCCCAGTACAGAGGAAAGATGTGGAACGACCAGCCGCCGGGACGCAGCACGCGGTGTACCTCGGCGATCGTCACGCGCGGGTCGTCGACATGCTCGAGGACGTCATGGGTCAGCACGACGTCGAACGCCCCGTCCGGATACGGGATGTCACGCGGGCCGCAGCGCGTGAACTCGACGCCGTCGACGCCCTGCGCGGCCGCGTACCGCCGCGACTGCTCGATCATGTTCGCGTGCGGTTCGACGCCGCACACGCGCGCCGCGCCGCACCGCCGGCGGTATTCGACGGTCTTGCCGCCGTACCCGCTGCCGAGGTCGAGCACGTCGCGCCCCGAGAGCGCCCCCGCGACGTCGAACGCCGGGAAGAGACGGAAGAAATCGCCGAACTGCTCGCGCTCGGCGTCGGCCTGCGGGAACGGACGAGCATCGCCGCGGCTCGCGAACGCCTGGGCCGAATAGCCGCCCGTGCCGCGCCAGCGCGTGCGTTGGGCGGCCTCGATGATGCGGCGGGCGAGTGCGGCGCCGATCGATGACATGTAAGGTGGTGCGGAAGCGGGGATTTGAACCCCGACTGCCTTGCGGCAACTAGCTCCTGAGGCTAGCGCGTCTGCCGTTCCGCCACTTCCGCACTGTGGGAATTCCCGCGATGGGCAGAACACTCAGTATATCCTGAGAGCATGGCTCGCGGACGATTCACCGTCATCTTCACCGTGCTCGGCTTCGCGGTGTTCCTGTCGATCGCCGGGTTCGTCGTGCTCTATCTCCTGTTCGGGCGTGAGCCGGCGGTCGCGTCCAATTCGACGCTCGTCCTGAAGGTCGGCGGCGATCTCTCGGAAGTGGCGCCGACCAACGTCGTCGGCTACTTCCGCGCCTCGAACACGCCGACCGTCCGCACCTACGTCGAGAACCTGCGCAAGGCCAAGGTCGATTCGCGCATCTCGTCGGTCCTGCTCAAGCCGACGGGCTTCGACTCGCCGTACTGGGGCAAGGTCCAGGAAATCCGCGACGCCATCATCGACTTCCGGAAGTCGGGGAAGCCGGTCTACGCGTATCTCGAATACGGTGGCGATCGCGAGTACTACCTCGCGTCGGCCGCCGACAAGGTCTTTCTGCTGCCGTCGAGCCCGCTCGATCTGCGCGGCATCGCGACCTACCAGGTGTTCCTCCGCGGCACGCTCGACAAAATCGGCGCGTACCCGGACATGCACCACATCGGCGACTACAAGACCGCCGTCAACCAGCTCACCGAGAAAGGCTACACGCGCGCGCACAAGGAGATGGACGAGTCGCTCGATCGCGATCTGTTCGATCAGCTCGTGCGCGGCCTCGCGGACGGCCGGAAGAAGAGCGAAGCGGACGTTCGCGCGCTCATCGATCAGGGCCCCTTCCTTCCGGAAGACGCGCTCAAGGCCGGCCTGATCGACGACGTGGCGTACGAAGACCAGGTGGAGGAGAAGCTGCAGAAAGGCGGGCGGCTGCGGAAGATCGACGGCGAGGACTACGCGCGCGTCGGCGGCGGCGCGTTCGGCCTGAACCGCGGTCCGCGCATCGGCGTCATCTACGCGGCCGGCACGATTACGAGCGGCAGGAGCGGCTTCGATCCGCTGAACGGCACGGCGCTGGGCTCCGACACGCTCATCGACGCGATCCGCGAGGCGCGCAGGGACAGTTCGCTGCGCGCGATCGTCCTCCGCATCGACAGCCCGGGCGGGTCGGCGGCGGCGTCGGATGCGATCTGGCGCGAGCTGATGGTCGCGAAGAACGAACGGGCGGACCGGCCGATCGTCGCGTCGATGTCCGACCTGGCCGCGTCGGGCGGCTACTACATCGCGATGCCCGCGAACGTGATCGTCGCGCAGCCGTCGACGCTGACGGGATCGATCGGCATCTTCGGCGGGAAGATCGTCACCGGCGGCACCTACGAGAAGCTCGGCGCGCACATCGAGAGCACGAGCATCGGCAGGAACGCCGAGCTCGATTCGCCGGTGCGGCCGTTCAATCCGGAAGAACTGAAGAAAGTGCAGGAGCAGCTGCAGGCCTTCTACGACGGCTTCGTGGAGAAGGTCGCGCAGTCGCGCCACACCACGCCGGAAAAAGTCGATGCGATCGCGCAGGGCCGTGTATGGACGGGCCGGCAGGCCCGGGAGAACGGCCTCGTCGACTCCCTCGGGGGCCTCGACGCGGCGATCGCGATCGCCAAGCAGCGCGCGAAGCTGCCGGCCGACGCCGACGTCGAAATCGTCGTCTATCCGCCGCCCAAGAGCTTCTATCAGCTGCTGACGGAGCAGTTCACGGGATCGACCGACCAGGCGGCGATGGGCGCGTGGCTGTCGGCGAATCTGTCGAAGGGCGAACTGGACGCGCTGCGGGTGATGCGCGGCCCGCTCGCGATGTTCCGTCGCGGCGAGCCGCTGGCCCTGATGCCGACGTTCTGGATCCGGTAGCTAGCTGTGATCTCTAATGACGTTGTTCACTCGGGACTCCTTGGA
>DATNBT010000041.1:0-2801 GCA_035571855.1 Vicinamibacterales bacterium | reverse complement strand
TCCAAGGAGTCCCGAGTGAACAACGTCATTAGAGATCACAGCTAGCTGGCGGAACTGACCGCCTTCTGCAGCGCGTCGCGGTTGACCTCGATCTTCATGCGCTGCTTCGCCTTGACCATGTAGGCGCCGAAGAAGCGGTTGCGCCGGTCGTTCAGCAGCTCCTCGCGGAACTTGTCCTTCTGCGCCGTGAAGTCCGCCGGCGTGGCTTCCTGCTTCTCGACCACCTTCACGATCGCCGCGCCGTTGTCGGTCACGATCGGATCGCTGACCGATCCCGCGGGCAGCTTGAACGCGACGTCGTCGACCGCCGGCGCGGCGCCAAGATCGCCGACCGGCGCGTCGCGCGCGATCAGCTCGGTCGTCTTCACGTCGAGGCCGGCGGCTTTCGCCGCTTTCTCGAAGTCGCCGGACTTCAGCTTCGGCGCGATCTCCGTCGCCTTCTGCCGCGCCAGCTCGCGCGCCTTCGTCCTGATGACTTCGTCCTTGACCTTGTCCTTCACTTCGTCGAGCTTCGGGACGTAGGCGTCCTGCTTCGCGATCGGCGTCACGAACGCGAAGCCGCGCGACGTGCGGACGGCGGGGGACACGTCGCCGATCTTCAGCTCGAACGCCCGCGCCGCGCCTTCCGGCGAGGGACCGAGGCCCATGATCGGCTCGTCGCGCGCGAAGAAGCCAGACTCCTGCACGGTCAGGCCCTGCGCTTTCGCGACCTTGTCGAGGTCCGCCGGCTTGCTGATCTGCTTTTCGAGCGTCGCCGCGAGATCGGCCGCCTGTGTCTGCGCGCGGTCGAACGCGAGCTGGTCGGTGAGCTGCTGGCGCATGTCGTTCAGCGAGCGCACCGCGCCGGGCTTCTTGTCGGTGACTTTAATAATGTGGTACCCGAACTGCGACTTCACGAGGTCGCTGATCTGTCCGGGCTGCATCGCGAAGGCGGCCTGGTCGAATTCCGGGACCATCTTTCCGTGGCCGAAGTAGTCGAGGTCGCCGCCGTTCTTCGCGCTGGCTTCGTCCTCCGAGTACTTCTTCGCGAGCTCGCCGAAATCGGCGCCGGCCCGGGCCTGCTTCAGGATGTCCTCGGCCTGCTTCTTCACCGCCGCGTCGTCCTTGCCTTCGGTCTTCAGCAGGATGTGGCTCGCGCGGATCTGTTCGGGCGTCGTGTACTGATCGATGTTGTCGTTGTACGCGCGCTCCACGTCGCCCGGCGGGACGACGACTTTCGCGCGGATCGCGTCGACGTCGATCAGCAGGTAGCGGATCTTCCGCTTCTCGGGAATCTTGAAGTCGGTCTTGTGCGCGTCGAAGTACGCCGCGACTTCCTGATCGGTCGCCGTCGCCTGGCCGCGGAACTTGTCGGCGAGGAAGCTCACGACGGCGAGCTTGACCTTGTCGTTGCGGCGGCGGAACTCCTGTTCGAGCTCCTTCTCCGGCACCGACAGCCAGCTCGTGAGCGACTGCCGCAGCTTCTGGATCATGAGCGTCTTGCGGATGCCTTCTTCGAAATCCGACGGCGACAGCGGCGGCCGCTGCGCGCGCAGCAGCTGCTGGTAGCGCTGATCGCCGATGAACGTGCCGTTCTCCTGGAACGCGGGAATCGAGAAGATCGCCTGCCGCACTTCGTCGTCGCTGACGCGGATGCCGAGACGCTCGGCCTCGGCGAGCGACGCCTGCTCGTCGACCATCTGCTGCAGGATCTGCTGCTCGACGCCGAGCTGCTTCAGCAGCTGGTCGCTCATCTGCCCGCCGAACTGCGAGCGATACGCCTGAATCTGCGCCTGGTAGGTCTTGCGGAAATCCCCCGAGCTGATCGCGTGACCTTCGACCGACGCGACGGTGTCTCCCGAACTCGCGTCCGTGCCGCTGCCGCGGAGGAAATCGGGGATGTAGAAAATAATGAACGCGAGCACGACAAGGACGAGACTCCACTGGAGCCACGCCTTGTGGCGGCGCATACGGTCGAGCATCGTCATCGGGGCACCTTCAGAAACTGTGATGGTACGTCAGGTTCTTCCATCGGAGCAAGCTGAAGCCCGTATAATGGAACGACTTACCTTGAGCCGAGCCACCAGCGTGTCCAGTTCGCGACGAGCGCTCGATCAGGCGGCCGGCGGCGTGCGAAAACGTGCGTCCAAACTGCGGCGCGCGGGCGACGCCGTGCTGACATCGGCCCAGCTCGATTTCTCGGGCCGGCTCAACGCCTCGCAACGCCTGCTGCGCGCCCGTGTCGATCGCCGCGACGCCCTCGTCGACATGCTCCGGGCCGTCAATGCGACCCTCGAACCCAACGAAATCGCCGACCTGATCGTGGAACGCGCGTCGATGTGGATGCCGGCGTCGGGCTGGGCCGTCGTCTCGGCGGACGCCTCGGGACAGTTGACGGTGCTGGCCGGGCGCGGCGTGACGGAACACAACGAGGCGGACGTCCGCGCCGTGGCCAGGTGGGTGATGGATCGCCGCGCGGACTTCAGCTCGGAGAACCTGAGCGGCGACCCGCGCGTGAGCGGGCAGACCGTCGGCGCCGTCCTTGCGCTGCCGCTGCCCGGCCGGGAACACCGCGTCTGCGCGCTCATCGCGTTCGATCGCGCGGCGGCCTCGCAGAAACCGCGGCTCGCGCCGCGCGTGCTCGATTCGGTCACGCTGCTGCTCGAACCCGCGTCCATGGCGCTCGACAGCGCGGTCATGCTGAAGCGCGCCGAGGAACTGTCGGTCACCGACGACCTGACGCAGCTGTATAACTCGCGCTATCTCAATCTCGTGCTCCGGCGCGAGACCAAGCGCGCGTCCCGCAGCGGCCGGCCCCTGTC
>DATNBT010000040.1:0-3589 GCA_035571855.1 Vicinamibacterales bacterium | reverse complement strand
TTGGCCGCGTCGATGACGTCGATGATGTCCTTGTAGCGCAGCGTGCCGGCGCCCATCAGGAAGATCTTCTTGTCCTTGCGCGCTTCGTAGATGTCCCGGAGCTTCTTCTCGAGCTCCGGAAGCGTGACGTCCTGCTTGTTGACCGAGATGCGGCGGTCGGCCGTGTACGTCAGCACGATCTGGCTGACGTCCGGCGTCACGTCCGTGGTCTTCTTCGTTTCAGCCGGGATGTTGATGTCCACGCCCTGCTGCGTCAGGTTGACGACCGACATGAAGATGACCAGCAGCACGAGCAGCACGTCGATGAGCGGCGTGACGTTCATGTCCGCGCTGGCGTGCGGAACCTCCGCCTTGACGATCTTGTCCGCGCCGAGGTGATGATGCGCGTGAGACATTACTGGGCTCCCCCGGCGCCGGGCTTGTGCTGGCCCTGCACGATGAGCGCGATGTCCTCGACGCCGGCCTGGTGAAGCTGATCCATCGCGGCCATCACGGAGCTGTAGAGCGCCTCCTGATCGGCGTTGATGAAGACCACCTTCTCCTTCTTGGTCTCCAGCGCTTCGCTGACCTTCGAGGCCATTTC
This sequence comes from Vicinamibacterales bacterium, assembly GCA_035571855.1. Taxonomy (GTDB): domain Bacteria; phylum Acidobacteriota; class Vicinamibacteria; order Vicinamibacterales; family CAVVIG01; genus DATNBT01. Next base: position 3,006 of record DATNBT010000040.1, on the reverse strand, counting down.
CGCCTCTGAGACCGGCTTCGCGTTCACGTAGAGTGTGCCGTCCTTGCTCACCGCGATCACCGTGTTGTTCGACGTCGTCGGCTTATCGACGGTGTTCTGCGCCTTCGGCAGAATCACGGCGACGCCCTGATTGAGCATCGGCGTGATGAGCATCATGATGATGAGCAGCACCAGCATGACGTCGACGAGCGGCGTCACGTTGATGTCGGATTTGACTCCGCCCTTGGCGCCGCCAAGGTCCATTGCCATAGCTAATCTCCTAGTCCCCGGCCTCTGGCCTCTGGACCCGAACTACGCGTTCTTGATGAAGTAGTCGACGAGCTCCGACGACGAGTTGTCCATCTCGACGTTGAAGTACTCGATGCGCGCCGTCAGGTAGTTGTAGATCCAGACGGCCGGAATCGCGACGACCAGACCGAGCGCGGTCTCGACGAGCGCTTCCGAAATGCCGATCGACACCGCGCCGAGACCGGCCGAGCCGGACGCGCCGATGCCCTGGAACGCGTTGATGACGCCGACGACCGTGCCGAGCAGTCCGACGAACGGCGCCGTCGAACCGATGGTCGCGAGCGCCGCGACGCCCTTCTTCAAATCCGACGCGGTCAGCGCCGACGCGCGCTGAATCGAACGGCGGACGGTGTCGAGCAGGTCTTCACGCTGCAGGCCGCCGCCGCTTTCCTTCTGGAACTGGTATTCCTGCAGGCCGGCGAGCACGACCTTCGCCAGGTGGCTGTAGCGGTAGTTCTTCGACGTCGACAGCGCGAGCGCGTCCTTCAGGCGGCCTTCCTTGATGTGCTTCGCCACCTGCGGCGCGTAGAGCCGCGACTGATTACGCGCCTGCTGATACGTGAAGAAGCGCTCGATGCCCACGCCGATCGACCACATCGACATAATAATGAGCACGACGGCCACACACTTGGCCACGATTCCCATCGACTGATACATCGCCATTAAATCCACGGGCCATCCTCCTCAAACGAACCGAAAAATAAATCCGTTGCGCGTTGCTTACTGCAGTGTGAAGTTCACCGTGACCGTCATGATGACCGGCACGGGCTGACCGTTGAGCGTGGTCGGCGTGAACACCCACTGCCGCACCGCGTCAAGCGCCGCCGCGTCGAGCAGCGGAATCGAACGAAGCACTTTCGCATCCGTCACGTTGCCGGCGGGGCCGATCGTCGCTTCGATGATGACGACGCCCTGCACGCGCGCGGACTGCGCGATCGACGGGTACACGGGCCGCACGTCCTTCGTCTTCACGGGCGGCTTGATGGCGCCGCCGACGCGGACCGGCGCGGGCGGCGGAGGCGGCGGGGGCGGAGGCGGCGGAGCCGCCTCGAGACCGCCCACGATGCCGCCGGCGACACCGCCGGCCACACCGCCTTCAACACCGCCGACGGCGTTCTGCACGCCGCGCTCGAGACCGGTCTCGGGACGGATTTCCTTCGGCGCTTCCACGGGAGCCGCTGCCGGATTCACGTCGACTGGTTTCGGTGCTTGCGGTGCGGCGGCTTGCGGAGGCGGTGGAGGTGGAGGCGGCGGCGGGGGCGGTGGTGCTGCGGCCACGAACGCATTCATCATGGCCGGCGGCGTGGGCAGCACATCCGCGGCCATCAGCGGAATGATGATCAGCGCCAGCAGAATCCCCGTATGGACCGCGATCGATAGCGGAACCGTATACCACTTTCGCGAACCGACTTTGATCGACGGGTCGACGATATCGCCGAACATCTCACGCGCCACGGGGAGCCTCCTGAACCTACGCGACCCTGACCGGTATCATCGAAACAGTCCGGTCAAGGGGGGCGATTATAGTCACTTAAAAATCGGGGAGTCAACGAAACTCCCCGGCAGCTTAGACACCGTGTGCCGCGATTCGGCCCGGGCGCACTGCTGTATCAAAAATGTCTCCGAATCCACAGTTCCGGCGCTCAGCGTGAGCCTTCCGCTCCGATCCGCATGCCGTAGAACGATCGATACACGAACACCAGCGACAGCAGGAAGAACACGGCCGCCACCAGCCGGCTCGCCAGCGGCCCCGCGTTCGCCGAGAGCTGCACGGCGAGCGGCACGGCGAGCACGCCGAACAGCGTGGTGAACTTGATCACGGGATTGAGCGCCACCGATGAGGTGTCCTTGAACGGATCGCCGACCGTGTCGCCGACGACCGTCGCGGCATGCAGCGGCGTGCCCTTGGCCTTCAGCTCGACCTCGACGATCTTCTTCGCGTTGTCCCACGCGCCGCCGGCGTTCGCCATGAAGATCGCCTGGAACAGGCCGAAGAGCGCAATCGAAATGAGATAGCCGATGAAGAAGAACGGCTGCAGGAACGCGAACGCCAGCGTCGAGAAGAACACCGTCAGGAAGATGTTGAACATCCCGCGCTGCGCGTAGATGGTGCAGATCTCGACGACCTTCTTGCTGTCCTCGACCGACGCCTTCTCGACGCCGTCGAGCTTGATGTTCGCCTTGATGAACTCGACCGCGCGGTACGCGCCGGTGCTCACGGCCTGCGTCGCCGCGCCCGTGAACCAGTAGATCACCGCGCCGCCCGTGATGAGGCCGAGCACGAACGGCGGATACAGAATCGACAGCTTGTCGACGTCGTGCGTCAGCTCGCCCGTGAGCGCCATGATGATCGAGAAGATCAGCGTCGTCGCGCCGACGACCGCCGTGCCGATGAGCACCGGCTTCGCCGTCGCCTTGAACGTGTTGCCCGCCCCGTCGTTCTCTTCGAGCAGATCCTTCGCGCGGTCGAAGCGCACGTCGAAGCCGTGTTCCTTCTTGATCGACTCTTTCACGCCCGGCAGCGACTCGATGACCGAGAGCTCGAACACCGACTGCGCGTTGTCCGTGACCGGGCCGTACGAGTCGACGGCGATCGTCACCGGGCCCATCCCGAGGAAACCGAACGCGACGAGGCCGAACGCGAACACCGCCGGCGCCAGCATGAGCTCGCTGAAGCCGAACCGGCTCGTCACGTAGGCCGCGCCCATCAGCGCGACG
>DATNBT010000039.1:0-3525 GCA_035571855.1 Vicinamibacterales bacterium | reverse complement strand
CATCACCTTCCCGACGTCGACCGCGGGGCTGGCGACGACGATGTCGCCGGGAGGAATGCCTTTCGCCGCGAGCAGCTCGTTTTCGTAGGACGTGTTCGTGAGGATCGCCGCCGCCGGCTCGAGCAGATGCAGCAGCTTCGGGCTCATGAACTGCTCGTTGTCCATCGCGCGATACGGCTCGCCGGCGTTCAGCATCGGCTGCGCGACGTACGGGACGTTGTGCCGCTCGCAGTACGCGGCCGCCGCGGCCATCAGCGGCGCGTGTGGAAACACGCCGGCATGCACGAGATCGAAACGCTCGCTCGTCGTCCGCAGCCACCACTGAAGTCCGGGAACGAGGAGGTGCGGGCGATCGAACACGGGATAGCGCGTGGGAAGGTACCGGGACAGCCTCGGCAGGAGCCGCTGCTGGCCGATGAAGTGACGCACGCGAAAGCGGCGAATCGTCATGCCATCGACGTCGTCGCGCAGCGGCTCGATGCGTTTCTTCTGTCTGAAATGGAGATGGGCCGCGTCCCACGCGTCCGTCGTCGCGACGGTGACGCGATGGCCGTCCGCGGCCGTCCGTCTGGCGATCTCGAAGAAGTAGCGCTCGGATCCGCCCTGGTACGGCCAGAACCGGTGTACGACGTACAGAATGGACGCCACGCGCGCGCGACTCAGGCGGCCGCCGCGTCGGCCGTCCGCAGCAGCGGCGAGCCGGCCGGAAGGACGCTGATTTCGTTCACCCGCAGCCCGCAGTCGAGGCGCGCGCCGGTGCTCTCGCCGCGCAGCGGCTCGTCCACGCGCAGTTCGACGGCGGCGGTGTCTCCATCCAGCGTCACGGGCACCTGCAGCGTCTGCCAGCGTCCGCGCGCCGCGACGATCCGGCCGCCGGCACGCCGGCCGTTGCAGGTGACGCTCACCTCTCGAGGTTCGGCGGCTTCCGGCCGCTGCGAGACGTGCAGCTGGATGATGTACGCCCCCGGCGCGGCCACACGCAGAAAACACGCGGCGGACATCCCGAACTCGCGAAGCGCCGGTCCCTCCGACGCGTCGAACGTCGTCTCGATCGGCCGCACGAGCGGATACCAGCCGCGGCCGAGCACGCGATCGTTCACGCCCATGATCACGCGATCGGTCCACGCGTCGGCGGCGCTGTCCGTGACGTCGTAGTCGATCGCCGGCACCTGAATCGGCGGATAGCCGACCTGACGCACCAGCAATCGCCACCACCGCTCGCGCTGTTCAGGTGAGACGCGGTGCCTCAGTCGATACGCGAGCGCGCCAGGCGCCGCCGCCAGCGCGCGCAGGTAGACCTTGATCCACAGCTTGACGTTCGGCAGGCCCATGCGAAGGCGATCGGCGAACTGACGATCCGCCGCCGCCACGCCGCGCATCCGCACGAGCACCGTCGCCGGGAAATGTTTGAGCAGGAACCGCCAGCGGTTGCCGTGGACAAGAAGCAGCTTCCTCGGCGACTCGTCGCCGAGCGTGGAAGAGAAATGATGCGCGACTTCCGCCTCCGGGCAGTAGACCACGCGATAGCCGGCTTCCCAGAGGCGGACGCCGATATCGACATCCTCGAAGTAGGCGAAGTAGTCGGCGTCGAACAGGCCGATCTTCGTCAGCGCCTCGACCCGAAACAGGACGGCGCCGCCGGAGGCCGCGACGATTTCAACCGGCTCGCGCCAGGCCGGACCGTCTGCGCGGGCGAACCCGCGGTCCCACGCGCAGCCGCTGAGGTTCACGAGCACGCCCGTGCCGTTCAACAGGCCCGGATGGCTGTCCAGCAGCATCCGCGAGCCGACCGATCCGATGGTCCTGTCCGCTTCAGCCGTGCGAACGAGGTGCTCGAGCCAGTGCGGCTCCGCGCGCGCGTCCTGATTGAGCAGCGCGACGTACTCGGCGCCGCCGGCCATGGCGGCGCGCATGCCGATGTTGTTGCCTTCGCCGAATCCGAGATTGCGTCCGTTCTCGATCAGGCGGACGCCGGGAAACTCGCGGCGCACCAGCTCCTGGCTGCCGTCGGTCGATCCGTTGTCCACGACGATCGTCTGGCAGGGATACGTCTGCGCCCGCAGCGAGCTCAGGCACTCCCGCAGCAGGCCGCCGCCGTTCCAGCCGATGACGATGACTGAGACGTTCGCGGTCGGCACCTTACTTGAGGATGTTGCCTTTCGACGCCGTCGCCGGCAGCTTGCTGTTCGTGTCGGGCAGGCACTGCACCTCGGTGATGTCGGTGTCGTCCTGCCGCTTCCAGTAGTGGCTGCTCGTCCACTCGCCGTCCCAGTTCTTCGGGTCGATGAGCGTCCAGGTGTCCTCGAGCTTCTGTCCCTTGTCGAGCAGCTTGATGCGCTCGATGATCCGGAACTGGTCGCTCACCGGCAGGCCGTCGTCGATCACGTGCTTGTCGACGGTCATGCTGCGCGTCTCGACGACGAGCGTGTCGCCTTCCCAGTGACCGATCGACTCGCCGTCGTACGTGCGGACGACTTCGTCCTCCGGCGTGAACTTCCGGCCGTCGAGATAGATGATCCGGATCTCGTTTTCGAAGCCGCTGATCATGTAGATCGCCGTCGGCAGCTGCACCATCGCGATCGGCCACACCCGCGTCATGAGGACGGGCATGCCGGCCGGATAGCACTGGCCGATCCAGTCGCGGTAGTCCCTGCCTTGCTTCTTGGCGGCCTCGCTCTCGACGAACGCTTTCGCTCCCTCGCCCTTGAACTTCGGATACGGAGGACCCGAGCGCCACGTGTCGAAGCCTTTGCTGAGATCGACGAACCAGGTGCCGGTCAGATCGAACGGCGCCTTGGGGCGCGGCTTCTTCAGGTTCGCTGGCGCCAGCGCGCCCAGCTGCCCCGGCGCCGCGGGCGTCTGCGCGGATGCGACACTGCCGGCCGCCAGCGCGATCGCGGCCGCGAAGGCCGTTGCCACCATGCTTTTCCCCATCATTCCTCCGCCGACATTCTAGCGTGCCTTCGTTGGCTTGACGCGCAGATAGACCACGAAGCCGACGACGACGGCCGCGACGACGCCGAGCGCGACGGCGACGCCGTGGTCGCGGATGTAGGCGATGGCCCGCTCGCCGTACCAGAGCGCCAGCAGGCCCTCGATGAGGTAGCGGGCGCCGCGGCCGATCAGAATCGCGATCGTGAACCGCGTCGCGCTGATCTCGGCGACGCCCGCCAGCAGCACGAACGGCTTGAACGGCGCCGGCGGCGGCAGCAGCGACGGCACGAGGACCGCCATGATGCCGTGCCGGCGGAACGCGTTCAGCGTCTTGTCGTACCGGCGCGTGCTGACGCGCTTCTTCAGGAGCTCCTCGCCGCCCTTGCCGATGTAGTAGAGGACGAGGCATCCCGCGAGCGAGCCCAGCGTCGCCGAGCCGACATACAGCGCGAACCGCGACGGGTGCGACGTCACCATGTAGATGACCAGCAGGTCCGCGATTTCCGGCAGCGAGAGGACCGACGAGTCGAGGAAGGCGACGAGAAGAATGCCCGGCGCGCCCCACGCGAGCGCGAGCGCCTGAATCGAATG
>DATNBT010000038.1:0-6480 GCA_035571855.1 Vicinamibacterales bacterium | reverse complement strand
CGCTCGGCGAAGACCATCACCATCGTCACTGCGATCACCGGCGTGCCGAGCACGAAGATCAGGCTCGTCGCGTAGTGCGACCAGACGAAGAGGGGGAGCCGGAACCAGGTCATGCCCGGTGCGCGCATGCGGTGGATGGTGACGATGAAGTTGAGGCCGGTCAGGATCGACGAGAAGCCGGTGATGAACACCCCGAGCGCCGTCGGAATCACGTTGGTGGTCGACGACACGGTGCTGAACGGCGTGTAGAACGTCCAGCCGGTGTCGACGCCTCCGTTGACGAGCGCCCACAGCGTGAACAGCCCGCCGAGCATGTAGATGTACCAGCTCGCCAGATTCAGCTTCGGAAACGCGAGGTCCTTCGCGCCGATCATGATCGGGACGAGGAAGTTGCCGAGCACGGCGGGAATCGCGGGGATGAGGAAGAAGAACACCATCATCACGCCGTGCATGGTGAAGAGCTTGTTGTAGGTGTCGTCCGACACGAGATCGCCGGCCGGCGTCGCCAGCTCGAGACGGATGAGGACCGCGAACGCGCCGCCGACGAAGAAGAAGAACGTGACGCCCGCCAGATAGAGCAGCGCGATGCGCTTGTGATCGCGCGTCAGCAGCCACGACCTGATGCCGAAGCCGTCGTTGAGATAATGGCGCGCGGGCGCCGCGGATGTGTGTGGCAGTGACATGGCTTACGACCCCGGCTTTGCTGGTTTCGGCAGCGACTTCACATACTCGACGAGCGCCAGCAGCTGCTCTTCGCTGACCTGACCCTGGAACGTCGGCATGATCGGCTGATAGCCCGCGACGACTTTCGCCTGCGGGTTGAGAATCGACTCACGCACGTAGGCTTCGTCGGCCGTCACCTTCTGGCCGTTCTGCAGCGTCACGGCGGTGCCGAAGACGCCTTCGAACACCGGACCGCGTCCCTGCAGGTCGGCACGATGACAGGTGTTGCACGCGAGATCGGAAAAGAGCTGCTGGCCTTCTTCGGGCAGCGTCTTTCCCGACGCGCCGCCGCTCAGCCACGTCTGATAATCGGGCGCCGCCATCACGATCACCTCGCCGATCATCCCCGAGTGCTTCGTCCCGCAGTACTCGGCGCACTCGAGCCGGTAGCGGCCGGGTTTCGTCGCATGAAACCAGACGTTCACGTACCGGCCTGGAATGACGTCGGCCTTGACCCTGAACGCCGGCACGAAGAAGTCGTGAATGACGTCCTCCGAGGTCGCGATCATCTTGACGTCGCGATCGACCGGCACGTGCAGCTCGTTGATCTCACGCTGGCCGTCGAGGTGCTGGAACTTCCACATCCACTGCTTGCCGACGGCGTAGATGTTGAGCGTCTCGGGCGGCGGCGTGGATATCGCGAAGAAGATCCGCGCGCCCCACACGAAGATCACCATCGTGATCATCAGCGGGATGACCGTCCAGGCCACTTCGAGCGCCGTGCTCGCATGGCTCTTGCGGCCGATCTCGCGCGGCGAGCGGCGGCGGTACTTGATCGCGAAGTAGACGATCAGCCCGGCGATCAGAATCGAAAAGAACCCGGCGATACCGAGCAGAAAGAAGTACAGCGCATCCACCCTCGGCGCCATCGTCGAGGCGGCTTCCGGGAAGAGCGGGGTGCCGGACCACATCGCTAGCGCACCTGCCCCTGCTTCTCGCGGCGGAACATCACGAGGAGAAACGCCCCGATGAGGACGACGGTGGACGCGCCGGCAATCCGGAGCGTGCGCATGATCGCGACGCCGTAACGGCCGGTCATCGGATCGTAGTGGTAGCAGTAGAGCAGCAGCGTGTCGACGGCGCTGCCGACGGTGCCGCCGGACGCTTCGACCAGCGCGAGCTGAAGATCGCGCGGTCCGTACTCGATGCCGAACAGATAGCGCGCCATCCGGCCGTCGGGCGTGAGCACGATGACTCCGGTCGGATGCGCGAACTGCTGCGTCTCCTTGTCCCAGGCGTACCTGAATCCGGCCGCCTTCGTCAGGCGCGCGATGCTCGCGGGAGGCGCGGTCACGAAGTGCGACGCCGACGCCGCGGCGGGCTCGGTGTACCGCTCGAGAAAGCGCGCCTTCTTGACCGCCGCTGTCGCCGGCGTGTCGCGCGGATCGAAGCTCACGACGACGACGTCGAAATCGCGGCCGGGCTTGAGCGACAGCACGCCGACCGAGCTCGCGAGGCCGTTGATGACCTGCGTGCACAGCATCGGACAGCTGTAGTACGCGAAGACGAGAATCACCGGCCGGCTTCCGAAGAAGCTGCCGATGCGGACGACGTTGCGGTTCTCGTCGATGACCTCGGTGTCGAGCGGCAGCTGCTGGCCGATGTTCTGGTCGAAACCGATCTCGCGCAGCGGCGCCGGCAACGCCGACGACACCATGCCCGGCTCGACCTTATATCCGGGCGGCGCTCCCGTCATCTGCGCGAACGCCGGCATCGCGATCAGGATGAACGCGATGAACGCGGCAACGCTGAACATTGAACGACGAGGGGCCGTCATCGCGAGGGTAGCCCCCGTTCTATCGTGAGTTTCATCGCTTCACCGATCGGAATCCGGACGACGCCGGCGTTTTTGTCGACCCATCCGTACGACGTGAGGATGCGGTCTTCGCGGCCGCGCAGGCTCGCGAGGTCGTCGCGCGGATCGGTCTGGAGCCGCGGCTCCGGAGGAAGCCGCCGCATCGCCGAGGCTGCAAGTGGAAATTCGGCGGGAACGGGCCGCGCGGCCTCGCGCTTCAGGTAGCCGTAAAAGGACCACACGACGGCGAAGATCACCACGCTCGTGGCGACCAGGCCGACGGCGAAGCCCACGACGCCGCCGAAGTTGACGTCGCTCGTCTCACGATGCGCGGCCTTGTCGTTCTGAGGGTTCACGTTCATGGGTTCAACGGCTCCCGAGACGCGCGATCGACCAGCGGACCGAGCGTCTCGTCGAATTCGGGATCGTACACAGGGAGAATCGCGCGGCCGCGGAGATTCCGGATGAAGCACCCCAGCCACAGCGAGAACATCGACACCGGCAGCAGCACGTCGAGAAAGCTGATCGAGATGCCGGCGGGATGAAACTCCGGAGCGATCAGCCAGAACAGATCGACCAGGCGCGCGACGAGAATCGCCGCGGCCACGCGCGCGAGCAGCGCGGCCTGCTTCTTGACCGTGCGCGACAGCAGCACCAGGAAGGGCACGGCGAAATGGAAGACGACGAGGAGAATGCCGATGACGCGCCATCCGGTCTGCAGCCGGTGCTGATACCAGGAGATTTCCTTCGGCAGGTTGCCCGCCCAGATGATCAGGTACTGCGAGAACGCGAAGTACGCCCACAGCATGACGAACGCGAGCGTCAGGTTGCCGGCGTCGTGAAAATGTTCGGAGACGATGATCTCGTCGAGCGGCGGGCGGCGGCTGAGCCACGCGATCGCGAGAATCAGGAACGCCAGCGCGCTGAGGCCCTGTCCGCCGATGACGATGACGCCGTAGATCGTCGAGAACCAGTCCGGCGTGAGCGACATCAGCCAGTCGAACGACGCGAAGGTGATCGTGAGCGCGTAGAGCACCAGTCCACCGGCGCTGAGGCGCTGCATGCGGCGCGCGATGCGCGGATCGCCGGTGCGATCCTGCTGCAGCGACCAGCTGTTCAGCAGGAACGAGACGCCGTTCCAGATCGCGAAATAGACGATGGCGCGGATGACGAAGAACGGCGTGTTCAGGTACAGATGCTTGTGCTGAAGCAGCTCGTCGCGCGCGACGACGTCGGCGTGCGTCCACACGTAGAGGTGCGGCATGCCGATCAGAACCGGGATGAACAGCAGCGTGAGGATCGGCAGCACGCGCGTCGCGGCGCCGATCGGCCGGCGGAGCACGACGCCCCACGCGCCGCCGGACAGCTGATGGGTCATCCCGAGCGCGAGGCATCCGAGGGTGATGCCGAGGACGAAGAAGTACGCCATCAGGTACGACGCGAAGAACTGCGTCGCGCCGTTCGACGTCAGCGCGCTCGCCGACGCGCCGACGACGATCCCGGCGACGCCGATCGCGATGAGCGGCGCCTGGTATTTCTCGAGCTCCGGAATCAGCTCGCCGGCGTTCTGCTGAATCGCCATTACTGGAGCTTCGCCCTCTCGCCCGCCGGCACGTCGCCGAGCGTCGCGTGCTGGCTCAACTGCAGCGCGCGGATGTAGGCCGCGATCGCCCAGCGGTCGCGCGCCTCCACCTGCTGCCGGTAGTCGGCCATCGCGCCGAATCCGTTGGTCATGACGTCGACGAAGTGCCCGATGGGCGCCGTCCGCAGCCGCTCCTCGTGATACGACGGCGGATGGCGGAAGCCGCGCTGGACGATCATCCCGTCGCCGTCGCCGGTCCGCCCGTGGCAGGGCGAGCAGTAGATGTCGTACCGCTCGCGCCCGCGCTCGAGCACGCGCGCGTCCACCTTGAACGGAAACACCGTCGCGTCGTCTTTGCCGGCCTTGCCGGTTTCGAGCAGCGTGTCCTCGTGCAGATGTCCCCGCGCGACGGTCCCGGGCACCAGCGGACGCGCGGAGCGGTCGTCGCCGAAAAACGTCGACTGGCGCAGCGGGATGTACTTCGGCTGATCCTGCATGTCGCGGCGGCAGCCGAGCGAGAACGCGGAGGCGATGATCAACGCAGAGAACACAGGGAACACAGAGAAGGAATCCTGCGTTCTCTTACGGCTCGACATTGGTCACCTCTCGCGGGCCAAGCGACTGCAGGAAGGCGCGCGTGTCGTCGAGATCGAACTTCTTGTCTCTCGACTCGATGCAGAGGAAGAACCGGCTGCGGCTGGCGAGCGCGAACCGGTCGACGTTGAAGACCGGGTGATACGGCATCGGCAGGCCGTTGATCGCGAGCATGCCGAGCACGGCGAACAGCGCCGCGACCAGAATCGTGCACTCGAACGTGACCGGGATGAACGCCGGCCAGCTGTTGAGCGGCCGTCCGCCGATGTTGACCGGGTACGCGATCGCCGCGGCCCAGTACTGAAGATAGAAGCCGCCGACGCAGCCGATGATCCCGCCGATGAGCACGATGAGCGGCATCTTGCTGTGAGGCGAGCCCATCGCGTGATGCAGCTCTTCGATCGGGAACGGCGAGTAGGCGTCGAACCGGCGGTACCCGGCTTCGTGCGTGCGCTCGGTCGCCTGCACGAGCGCCGTCGCGTCGTCGAACTCCGCGAGCAGGCCGTAGACACGGTGCGCCATCAGTCGACGTCCCCGTAATCGAGGTGTTCGTGCTCCACCTTCGCGTCCGGCAGCATCGTCCGCATCTCGAAGATCGAGATCATCGGCAGGAAGCGGAGGAAGAGGAACAGCAGCGCGACGAACAGGCCGAGCGTGCCGATGAACGTCGAGAGATCCCAGAACGTCGGCGAGAACATGCCCCACGAGGACGGCAGGAAGTCGCGGTGCAGGCTGGTGACGATGATGATGTACCGCTCCAGCCACATGCCGGTGTTGATGACGAGCGAGATGATGAACAGCGCGGCGGGGCTCAGGCGGATCCGTTTGAACCAGATCAGCTGCGGGATGATGATGTTGCAGAGCAGCAGCGCCCAGTAGTAGTGGTGGTACGGACCCGTGAAGCGATTGATCGGCACGAAGCCTTCGTAGACGTCGCCGCTGTACCACGCGATGAACGCTTCCGTGAGGTAGCCGTAGGCGACCACGAGGCCCGTGCAGAGCATCACCTTCGCCATGTTCTGCAGGTGGCGCGACGTGATGAAGTCCTCGAGGTGGTAGACCGCGCGGATCGGAATCGCGAGCGTCAGCACCATCGCGAAGCCGGAGTAGATCGCGCCGGCGACGAAGTACGGCGGAAAGATCGTCGTGTGCCAGCCCGGCAGAATCGAGATCGCGAAGTCGAAGCTGACGACCGTGTGGACCGAGACGACGAGCGGCGTCGCGAGTCCCGCGAGCAGCAGGTACGCCGTGTCGTACTGGTGCCAGTGCCGCGCCGATCCGCGCCAGCCCATCGCGAGCATGCCGTAGACCATCCGTCCGATGCGTGAGCTCGAGCGATCGCGAAGCGTCGCGAGGTCGGGAATCAGGCCGACGAACCAGAAGAGCAGCGAGACCGTGCCGTAGGTCGAGACGGCGAACACGTCCCAGATCAGCGGGCTCCGGAACTGCGGCCACACGCCCATGGAGTTCGGATACGGGAACAGCCAGTACGCGAGCCAGGGGCGGCCGGTGTGGAACAGCGGGAAGATGCCGGCGCACGCCACGGCGAACAGCGTCATCGCTTCCGCGAACCGGTTGATGGAGGTCCGCCACTGCTGGCGCAGCAGCAGCAGGATCGCCGAGATCAGCGTGCCGGCATGGCCGATGCCGATCCACCAGACGAAGTTCGTGATGTCGAACGCCCAGTCGACCGGCTGGTTGTTGCCCCAGATGCCGATGCCCTTCATCACCAGATTCGTCAGCGACACCAGCAGCAGCATCGTCAACAGGAAGGCGATGCCGAAGC
>DATNBT010000037.1:0-7603 GCA_035571855.1 Vicinamibacterales bacterium | reverse complement strand
GATCGTCGCCGAAGGCCTTCTGCAACCCGTGCGTCAGCTTGAACACGCCGCCTTTGCCCGGGACGGCGTTCAACGCGTCGTGCCGGCTGACGTCGGCGACGTCTTCTCCGAAGACGATGATGCGGGGGTTGCGCGCCATCTCGTCGTGCAGCGTGCGGTTGAGGGCAGAGACCATCGTGTCGGGCTTGCCTTCGGGGCGAGCGGGCGTGTCGAAGTCGGCGGACGTCGGATCGACGTCTGGCGAGTAGACCCACTGCGTCGCCGTGCTCTTGGCCGGCTTGGGCGCACGCAGTGCCTGGTTGGCGGCGTCGTTCAGCTCGGCCTCGATCCCGGCAAGCATCTCCGCGAGGTCGTGCTCGGTCGCCACGCCGTTGGCGGTGAGGTACTCCGCCATCTTCCTGATCGGATCGCGTGCCGCTTCCGACTCGCGCTCAGCCTTCGTCTTGTAGAGCGTCTCGTCGTCTGAATACGAGTGCGAGTACGGACGCGTGACGTGCGCGTGCACGACGGCGGGGCCGTTGCGCGCACGGACGTACGAGACCGCGTCGCGCATCGCCTTGTGGCTCGCGATGAAGTCGGTGCCGTCGACGGATTCGATGTGCAGGCCGGGGAACGATCGCAGCAGACGCGAGATGTCGCCGCCGGGCGTCTGGAATTCGACGGGGACCGAAATCGCGTAGCCGTTGTCTTCGATGAGAAAGAGGACCGGCAGGCGGCGAACGCACGCGGCGTTGATCGATTCCCAAAACTCGCCTTCGCTGGTCGTCCCGTCGCCGACCGACACGTAGATGACTTCGTCGCCGTGATGGCTCGCGTCGCGGTCGGGAATCGCGGTCACGCGATCGTAGATGACGCTCGCGTCGGCGGAGCCGACGGCGTGCAGCGCTTTCATGCCGGTCGCGCTCGATCCCGAGACGATGTGCAGCGCCCGCGCGCCCCAGTGCGAGGGCATCTGGCGGCCGCCGGAATTGGGATCGTCTTTCGACCCGACGGCGGCGAGCAGCATGTCGAGCGGCGTCTGTCCGAGCGAGAGACACAGCGCGCGATCGCGATAGTACGGATAGAACCAGTCGTAGCCGGCGCGCAGGTGCATGCCCGCGGCGACGAGAATCGCCTCGTGGCCGGCGCCGCTGATCTGAAAAAAGATGTGGCTCTGACGTTTGAGCTGGATCTCCTTGTCGTCGAGCTTGCGCGACAGGAGCATGCAGCGGTAGGCCGCGAGCAGGTTGGCGTTCGTCAGCTCGCCCGAGTTTTCTTCCGCCGGCTTCGTGCGACCGGCCGAAGGCGCCGTCACCGCCATGACGGCTAGATTATAGGTTAGGATGCGGTCCATGAGCGCTGCGACGGTCCGCCTTCACCGCTGGGACGAAATCGCCCTCGAAAAAGTGACCGAGATGCTGTCGCGGAAAATCGTCACCGGCGAACGCGAGATGCTCGCGCAGGTGTATCTCAAACGCGGCTGCCTCGTGCCGATGCACTCGCACGAGGCCGAGCAGATGACATATATCCTGCAGGGCGCGCTGAGATTTCTCGTGGGCGGGGAAGAGATCACGCTGCGGGAGGGAGAGGTGCTGCACATCCCCTCGCGCGTGCCGCATCAGGCCGAAGCGCTCGACGACACGTTCGAGCTCGACATCTTCACGCCAATCCGCCAGGACTGGCTCGACCACACCGACGATTACCTGCGGCAGTAGAGTCCGGCTTCAGCCGGACTAGTGCACCCGTCCGTTCCAGCCGTCGTTACGGCCTCCCGTGTACACGTCGAATTTCTTGCGCGCGTTCGACAGGCGCCACTTGATCCACCGGTACTTCACTTCGGCCCACGGATTGAGCTGAATCCTCGGCCCCTTCCTGAGGGTCGTCAGATAGATGTACGCGACGAGCAGGCCGCTCAGGTGTGTCGCGTTCGCAATGCCGCCGGTTTCCGACAGCGACGAGAAGAACGCGATCGCGCCCATGATGAGGACGAAGATGCGCGCCGGAATCGGAAACAGGAGCATGTAGTAGATCTGCCGGTCCGGGAAATACAGCGCGTAGGCGAGCAGCACGCCGTAAATCGCGCCGGACGCGCCGACGATGTCCGACGCGTAGAGCTGGCGGGCGGGCCCGAAGGGCAGCAGCGAGATGAGAATCGTCAGCACCGCCGCGCCGATGCCGGTGACGAAGTAAAACTTCAGGAAGAACCTGGTGCCCCAGATCCGTTCGAGCTCGGTGCCGAACATCCAGAGCGCGAGCATGTTGAAGATGATGTGCAGCGGACCTGCATGGATAAACATGTAGGTCACGAGCTGCCACAGGCGCTTTTCGTGAAGCACCCATGCGGGCACGAGCCCGAGCGAAATCTGCAGCGACGGCATGAAAAACGTCGCGATGAACATCACGACGTTGGCGCCGATGATCGCCTTCAGCGCGGTGGACATCGGGCCGGGCCCGAAGGAGAAGGATGACGATGGGCCGGTGCGGGACGGATAGCGGGGCATGGCGTTCCCGGATCGGATGGTACTACATGCAAAAAGACTTCCCGGCCCCTGGACTGGCTAAGAGCCGAGCTTGCGTCTTACGAGTTCGTTGACGGCTTTGCCGTCGACGGTCTGGCCCGCGAGCTTCGCCATGGCGGCTTTCATCACGCGGCCCATGTCCTTCGCCGTCGTCGCTCCGGTCTCGGCGATGGCGTCGGCGACGGCTTTGTCGAGCGCCGCCGGATCGACAGCCGGCGGGAGGTAGGCTTCAAGAACTGAGATCTCCGCGGTTTCCTTGTCGACGAGATCCTGCCGGCCGCCTTTCGCGAACTGTTCGATCGAATCGCGGCGCTGCTTGACGAGCGAGCTGACGACCTGCCGTTCTTCGGCCTCGTCGAGATCGCGGCCCTTCTCCACGCTCTTGTTCATGAACGCGGCTTTGAGCATCCGCAGCGGCGCCAGGCGCGCGGCGTCCTTCTTGCGCATCGCGTCGGCGATGGCGGCGGCGACGTCGTTGAGAAGCGACATTATTCCTGCGGGCGAGCGGTCTGTCCAGGCTGGTTCGTGCCCGGGGCGGGCGCGATCATGCCGGGTGCCGAGACGCCGCGGGGGCCACCCGCCGGCTGTGCCGAGTTCGGCGCGGGATTGGGCGGCAGCGGAGCCGGAGCGTCTCCGGCCGCCGGTGGAGGCGGCTGGGCGACGACACCAGGTCGAACCGACGGCAGCATCGGCCTTACGGCGGCGCCGTTGTTCTGGTTGCCCTGCTGCGGCGTGGGGAACGTGGAGAAGATCGGCGGGCGCACCGGCTGCTGGGGCGGCTGCGCCGGATTGCCGCCGGGGCGGACGTTCGCGTTGTCCTGATCTTCCTCGTTCTGATTGAACGTCGGCGCCGGCGCGAACGGGGCCGGGCCGCCGGCCGGCGCCGGAGTGCGCGGTGCGGCGGACGCCACGGTCGGCATCACGACGATCGACTCGAACACCGACGCGTCCGGCGGGACGAGCGCCGTTCGCGGCGCGGCGAAATATCCGTTGAGGCTCCGCAGCAGCACGTCGAGCGCTTCAGCTTCGGGCACGTCTCTGAGCTCGAGCGTAAGCGGACCTCCGGGAATCCGGTCGGCATTCACCATCTTCGTACGCCCGACGCGTGCCCACTCGGCCAGAATCTGGCGGACGGTCGCGTCCCTGGCGACGATGGTCACGCGTCCGTTGCGCAGCGACACCTGGACGTCCGCGCGCGCGGACGGCGCGAGCGCAAGCCACGCCGAGACGGCAAAGGCAACCGTGCGAAGAACAGAACGCATTGTGAAGGGCCTTACAGGAGTATAGACCTACTTCCGGCGGAAATAGTCGATCACCTGGGTCAGGATATCGTCGAGCGAATGCTTCGGCTTGTAGCCGATCATCTTCTCGGCCTTCGACAGATCCGGCACCCGCCGCGGCATGTCCTCGAACCCCGACTCGTAGGCTTCGTCGTAGGGGATGAGCTTGATCGAAGAGTGCGATCCGGCGAGCTTCCGCACGCGCTCGGCGAGCGTGCTGATCGTCACTTCTTCGATGTTGCCGATGTTGATGACCTGCCCGATCGCCTTCGGTTCCACGACCAGCTTCAGCAGCGCGGAGACGACGTCGGCGACGTGCGTGAACGACCGCGACTGCGTGCCGTCGCCGAACACGGTGATCGGCTCGCCCGCGAGCGCCTGGCGCACGAAGTTCGGAATCACCATGCCGTACTGGCCGGTCTGGCGCGGACCGACGGTATTGAAGAAGCGCACGATGATGACGGGCAGCTTGCGTTCTTTCCAGTACGCGAGCGCGAGGAACTCGTCGATCGCCTTGCTGCAGGCGTACGCCCAGCGATGCTTGGGCGTCGGTCCCATCACGAGGTCGGAGTCTTCGCGGAACGGCACCTGTTCGCTCTTGCCGTAGACCTCCGAGGTGGACGCGATGACGACGAGCTTCTTCTTCTTGTTGGCGTGCTTCAGCACGACCTCGGTGCCGTGCACGTTGGTTTCGATCGTGTAGACCGGCTGCTCGACGATCAGCTTCACGCCGACGGCCGCGGCGAAGTGGAAGACGACTTCGCTGCGATCGATGAGCTCGGCGAGCAGGCCCTCGTTCTCGACCGAGTCGATGAAGTACTCGAAGCCGGCGCGGCCCTTGAGGTGCGAGATGTTCTCCATCGAGCCGGTCGACAGGTTGTCGAGCACGAGCACCTGGTGGCCGGCGGCGAGCATCGCCTCGGCGAGATGCGATCCGATGAAGCCGGCGCCGCCGGTGATCAGGGCGCGCATCAGCGGAAGCTCCCGATCGAGGCGGCGACGTACTCGACGTCCTCGTTCCGCATCGACGGGTAGAGCGGCAGCGACAGGAGCTCGCCGCAGATCCGCGCGGCGACCGGACAGGCGCCGCGCGCGGTGTCTTCGAAAGCGTGCTGGTTCGGAATGGGCACGGGATAGTGGATTAACGTTTCGATGCCGGCCGCGGCGAGGTGCGCCTGGAGCGCGTCGCGCCGTCGGCTGCGGACGACAAAGAGATGATACACGTGTCCGGCATCGCACTCCGCCGGGACCTCGACCGGCGCGCCCGCGAGGGCGCGGCGGTAGAGCGCGGCCAGCTCGCGCCGGCGCGACGTCGCCGCCGCGACGCCCGGCAGCCTGGCACGGAGCACCGCCGCCTGCAGTTCGTCGAGGCGCGAGTTCACGCCGCCGGCCCAGTAGTGATGGTACCGGTCGGTCTGGCCGCCGTTGCGCAGCTGACGCAGGTAGTTCGCGCCGTCCAGGTTGGTCACGACGGCGCCGGCGTCGCCGAACGCGCCGAGATTCTTCGTCGGATAAAAGCTGAACGCGCCGTATTCCCCGATCGTGCCGACGCGTTCGCCTTCCGACGTCGCGAAGTGCGCCTGGCAGCAGTCTTCGACGATCGGGATCTGATGCTGCGCCGACAGATGCAGCAGCGTCGTCATGTCGGCGGGCTGGCCGTACAGGTGGACCGGAATGATCGCCTTCGTCTTCGGTCCGATGAGCGCGGCGACACGGTCCGGATCGATGGTGAGCCGCACGGGATCGACGTCGGCGAACACCGGCGTGGCGCCCGTCATCGCGATCGCGATGGCCGTGAACGCCGCCGACAGCGGCGTCGTGATCACCTCGTCGCCGGGTCCGATGCTGAGCGAGCGAAGCACGAGCGCCAGCGCGTCGGTGCCGTTGCCGACGCCGACGGCGTGCTTCGCGCCGCACGCGGCGGCGAACTCCGCTTCGAACGCTTCGAGCTCCGGGCCGAGGATGAAGCGCCCGCTCGCGATGACGCGATCGACGGCGGAACGGATGGCCGCCGCCTCGTCGCGGCCCGGCGCCAGCGACGTGAAAGGGATCATAGGTAGCGCGGGAGGTTCGGGCGATAGAAGTCGATCGTCCGCCTCAGGCCTTCGTCGAGTGATATCGCCGGCGTCCACCCGGTCGCGCGCGCGAATTTGCGCGAGTCCGCGTAGAAGCTGCCGATGTCGATCAGCTTCTTCTCGCCGGGCCACGGCACGCACTCGACGCGGCCGCTGCCGGTCATCGCCACGAGCGTCGCGGCGAGATCCTTCAGGCTGATCGGCGCGGTGCCGCCGATATTGAACACTTCCCCGTTGCACGCGTCGCTGGCGCCCGCGCGCAGGAACGCATCCGCCGCGTCGTCGACGTACACGAGATCGCGGAGCTGCGAGCCGTCGCCGTACAGCTGGATCGTCCCGCCTTCGATGGCCGTGCGGATGAACCAGCCGATGAATCCCTGGCGGTTGTGTTTGATCAGCTGCCTCGGGCCGAAGACGTTCGTCAGGCGCAGCGAGCAGGCGCGGACGCCGAAGACGTTGTTGTAGACGAGATGGTAGTACTCGCCGGCGGCCTTGTTGATGCCGTTGACGTCGGTCGGCCGCACGAGATGCGACTCGCTCACCGGCAGCGAGTCGGGCCGGCCGTACACCTGCCGCGTGCCGGCGTAGACGACCTTCACCGACGGATTGTGATTGCGGCACGCTTCGAGAATCGTCAGCTGGCTGCGCGTGTTGACGTCGAGATCGGTGAACGGATCGCGGAGGCTGTCGATGTGGCTCACCTGTCCCGCGAGGTTGAAGATGACGGCGCGATCCTGCACGAGATAGTTCATCGTGCTCTGCTGGCGGATGTCGGCGACGTTGACGTGCACGCGGTCGGCGATGCCGTCGATGTTGAACAGGTTGCCGCCGTACGCGGGGATCAGCGAGTCGACGAGCAGCACGTCGGCGCCGAGCGCCACGAGCCTGCGCGCGAGGTTGCTGCCGATGAACCCCAGTCCGCCGGTCACCATGACGCGGCGGCCGCGATAGAACTCGAGGTGCTCCGTGCTCACGAGTGGCGCGTGACCACCGGCGCCGCGGCCGCGCGGAGGTGCCGGCGGCGGATCACGAGCTCGATCCACAGCCGTCCGACGCCGACGCCGGTCTTGAAGATGCGGGGGAAGTTGAAGAACTGCGACTTGCCGAACGCGCGATGGTAGTGATGCACCGGCACTTCGACCATGCGGAAGCCGGCGTCCTGGATCTTCTTCATCATCTCGAGGCAGATGACGCCGCTCGTCTGCCGCAGCTCGACGCGCTCGAACATGGCGCGCCGCATCAGGCGGAAGTCGCAGTCCACGTCGCGCATCTTCAGGCCGAACAGCATCGAGACGATGTGGTGATACACGCGTCCGATGACGATGCGATGGAGCGGATCCGAGCGGCTGATCTTGTAGCCGTTCACGATGTCGACACCCTCGCGCATCTCGGCCCACAGCAGCGCCATCTCCGCCGGGTCGTACTGGGCATCGCCGTCGGTGTAGAAGACGAATTCCTTGCTCGCCGTGGCAAACCCGCTGCGCAGCGCGCCGCCGTAGCCGCGGTTCTTCTGGTGGTGGACCACCTTCACTTCCGGATACACGCGCGCCAGCTCGTCGAGGATCTGCGGGGTGAGATCGCGACTGCCATCGTTGATCACGATGACTTCGTAGTCGGGCGTGAGGCGCCGGGCGGTTATCAACGCGTTCACCACCATGCTGGCGATGGTGCCGCTGTCGTTATACGCCGGAAAGAAGACGCTCAAGCCCCGGGGCGGAGGCGGTGTCTCGACGAGCATCGGGTGGCCACA
>DATNBT010000036.1:0-3784 GCA_035571855.1 Vicinamibacterales bacterium | reverse complement strand
AAGTTCATCGATACCGCCGACCCCGGCAGTGTCGGCTGCGTCGCGGTCCTGATGGCGACGTGCGTTTCTTTCACGAAGCCGCACTTCCCCGGCTCGCCCGACGGATTGCTGCACGGCTTTCCAAGATTCGGATCGCGCGCGTTGAAAATCTGAATGCGATCGTTGCCGCGATCGCAGACATAAATGAAGCCGTCTTTGCTGAGCCGCGCGCAGTGCACCGGGTTGCGGAAGAACGCCGGCTTCAGGTTGCCCTTGTTGTAGTCGTTGGCCCACACGCCGGCGGCCGCCGCGGCCTTGTCGTCGATCGGGTTGTTCCCGTACGCGCCGAAGTGGCCGATGTACTTTCCGGTCGCGGCATCGACGATGACGACGCGGCGGTTGCCGTAGCCGTCCGAGATGAACATGCGGTTGGTCGCGGGATCGACCGTGACGTCGGCGGGCAGGTACAACTGCGGCGTGCCGTTGCGTCCGCCGTTCGTGTTGTTGCTGTCCGGGCCCTTTGCGTTGGGGCCGCCGATCGCCATCACGAACTTGCCGTCCTTCGTGAATTTCAGGACGACGCCGTCGGCGCCGTTCGGCGACGCCCACGCCGAGCCGTTCGGCGTGGCGTTCGCGTTGCTGCCGCCGAGATAGACGAAGCCGTTGTGGTCGACGAAGATCCCGTGCTCGGCCGCCGGCCAGTAGCAGCCGTCCGACACCTTGCACTTGCCGGGATCGGCCGGACCGCCCCAGGCGCGCAGCATCTTGCCGTTCGCGTCGAACTCCATCACGGACGGCGCCGGCTTGCAGCAATATCCAATCGCGCCGTTCGGCCGCGCGAATCCGAAGACGTCGACCGGCTTGCCGTCCTTGTCTTTACTGGTCGCGCCGGTCTCGGCGGCTTCGTCGTTGGTCAGCGAACGCGGCCGCTGATAGATCCAGATGTGATCGTCGGGCGCGACATACAGCCCGCCGACCTGGCCGATCAGCCAGTTGTTCGGGAGCCTGCCCGGCCACGACGCGTCGGCGATGAAGCCCGGCACCTTCGCACCCGGCGCGACGGCGTAGACACCGGTCCGCTCGGCGAGTCGCTCGAGAATTCCCGTCGCCGCCAGCGTTTTCGCGTCGGGCTTCGGCGACTGCGCCGAACCGCGAACCGCGAACAGCGAACCAATCAACACTGAACCGATGAACGCTGAACCAATGAACGACCTGGTGCGCATGCGGCGAAGTATACTCGCGGCATGAGGGCGATCGTGCATGCGACGCTCGTCGCCGCGCTGCTCTCGGGCGCTCCAGCCGCCGCCGCTCAGGCGACTGTCGTGTTGCATATCAGGATCGTCCTGACCGACGCCGGCCAGACATCGCCGGTCCCGGGACATGCGCTGCTCATCAGCGACAACCCGTCCACCGCGCCGCCGAGGCTGATCAGGACGAAAGTCGACGGCACCGCCGACGTCACGCTGCGCCCCGGCAACTACACGATCGAATCGGATGCGCCCGCCACTTTCCACGGCAGGGCATACCAGTGGACGCAGACGATCGACGTCCGCGGCGACACCGCGCTCTCGCTCACCGCGGCGAACGCGGACGTGACGACGGCGACGGCAGCAGCGGCAGCCGGCTCGCGGCCGGTCGAAGCCGACCCGGCGTTTCTTCTTCCCCGCTGGCAGGACAGCGTCGTCACCCTCTGGACGCCGACGGCCGCGGCGTCAGCGTTCCTCATCGACGCGCGAGGGCTGATCGAGACGAATCAGAAGCCGATCGGATCGGCGGCGTCGGTGGAAGTGCAGTTGACGCCGGCGATCAAAGTCGCCGGGCGCGTGCTCGCCGCCGATGCGGCGCACGACGTCGCGATCGTGTGGATCGATCCGGGAGCGATCGCTTCGATCAAGCCGATCCCGTCCGGCTGTTCTGCCGATCCCGCCCATCCCGCCCAGGAAGTGTTTGCGATCGATGCGCCAGTCGCTCGCCCGAAAGACATCACCTCGGGGACGATGTCCGAGGTCAAGCTTGGCGACGGCGGAAACGGCGGGCCCGTGTTCACCCCTGAAGGAATGCTCGTCGGCGTCACATCGGGCAACAAGGTCGTGCCACAGAACGTGGCCTGCGCCCTCCTCTCGTCCGCAGAAGGGAAGATGACGGCCGCGCAGCCGCCGAGCAGTGCGCATCTGCCGATCGAACCCGATCGCCTCCTGTCTGAAAAGGATCTCAAAGCCGCCGCGAAACGCCGCGCAGGAAGCCTGAATCCCTACCAGGTCTCGTCGCAGACGTTCGACGTGTCGTTCATCACGCCGGTGATGATCGCCGGCGAGCAACGTAACCGCCTCTTCGACTTCGGCAGCTGGTCCGAGTACGCCGGCAGCCTGCGTCCCGTCCTCTACGTGCGCGTCACCCCGAAGATGGTCGAGGGTTTCTGGACGAAAGTGGCGCGCGGCGCGGCGTACACGCAGGGCGCCGCCATCCCGGCCATCAAGCACGCCACGACGGGTTTCGCGAAGCTTCGTGTCTGGTGCGGCGAGCGCGAGGTGACGCCGATCCATCCCTTCATCCTCGAGCAGCAGATCTCCGAGAAGGAGACGCTGGCAGAAGGCCTCTACGTCTTCGATCCGTCCGCCTTCGGGCCCCAGTGCGGGACGATGAAGCTGGACATCTTTTCGGAGAAGGCCCCGGAAAAAGCCGAGACACGCGTCGTCGAATCGGGTATCGTGCAGCGGATTCTGGAGGACTTCGCGCCGTGAGACCGACTCTTCCGCTCGCTCTTGCCGTCTGCCTCTCCGCGCCGCCGGCGTTTGCCCACCACAGCTTCGCGCCGCATTTCGACGCAAGCAAGCCGGTCAACATCGCCGGCACGGTCAGGGAATTCGAGGCCCGCAATCCGCACGCGTACCTGCACATCGACGCCGTCGACGAGAACGGACGCACGCGCGAGTACGTGTGCGAGAGCAACGGCTGGACCCAGCTGGCGCGCAACGGGCTGACGCCGGCGATGCTGAAGGCCGGCACGAAAGTCCGCGTCACCGGATCGCTGTCGCGTCACAGCGAGTACATGTGCTTCTTCAACACGATCGAATTCGAAGACGGAAAGAAGCTCACGCTCAGCGGCGCCGGGAGGGAGAGCGCGCCAGCGCCGATCGCGAAGCGGAATGACATCTTCGGCACGTGGCTGCTCGCGCCGATCCCGAACCGCCAGACCAGCGGCCCGCAGCCGATGATCGAGCTCATGACGCCGGCCGGGCAGAAAGCCGTCGCCGCGTACGATCCATTCAAAGATGATCCGGTCTTCCGGTGCGATCCCGTCCACATCCGCCGGGTCTGGGGCGCGCCCGGGACGCCGGTCGAAATCGTTCACAAGGGCAAAGACATCGTCATCCATGCCGAATGGATGGACGCGAAGCGCGTCGTCCACATGGACCAGAAGCAGCCGCCGAAGAACGCGAAGCGGACGTCGCTCGGTTATTCAGTCGGCCGCATGGACGGCGACACGCTCGTGATCGAGACGTCGAATTACCCGGCGGGCGTGCTGAACCAGTACGTCGAGATGGCGGGCAAGCCGACCCGCGGCCTGCTCCACTCCGCCGCGCTCACCAACACCGAACGCATTCACCTCGACGCCGCCCGACAGCGTCTCGTCGTCGAAGTCGATCAGCAGGATCCGGAGTTCTTCACGCAGCCGTTTCCGACGACGAGGTACGAGTACGCGGTGACGGACCTGACGATCGAGCCGTTCAACTGCTCGCGGGAAGGGTTGACGGGGACTATTCAGAAATAGTCGGGCTGCACCGCGTGGAGGTGCCGGGCGCCG
>DATNBT010000035.1:0-4849 GCA_035571855.1 Vicinamibacterales bacterium | reverse complement strand
AGCCGCCGAGCTTGCGCAGCACTTCGGCGCGCACGATCAGGTTGGCGCCGAGCACGGTGCGCGGTCCCAGCGGAAACGACTCCGTGCCGTAGTTCAGCAGGCCGAGCGGCGCGGCGAGGCGGCCGTACGTGTCGACGGCGGCGCGCAGCCAGCGCGGCGGCGTCTTCTCCCAGCGCGGCGTCACGGGGCCGCCGGCGAGCGCGATGCCGGGATCGCTCATCACGCCGCGCACCCCGTCGATCCAGTCCGCTTCGACATCCACGTCGTCGTCGGTGAATGCAATCACCTCGCCCGTGGCGACGTCGAGCGCCGCGGCAATCGCGTTCGATTTTCCCGGCGTGCGCTCGATGAGATGGCGCAGCGGGACGGCGAAGAGCGCCTCAGCCTCCGCGATCACCCGCGGCGTGTCGTCGGTCGATCCGTTGTCGACGACGATCACTTCGTCGCCGGGGAGGAAGTGCTGGCGCGACAGGCACTGGAGGCATTCGGCGAGCAGCGGCGCCCGGTTGTAGGTCGCGATGACGACGCTGATCATGCGCACCACGCGTCGCGGACGTACCCGCCGAACCAGATGAGCCGCGTCGACGCCGCGAAACGTCCACGGCGATCTCCGGCCATGCCGGCTTTCAACATCGACACCGCGTCCGATGCCGCCTGCCGCCATAGATAACCGGGGATGCGAAGGACGCGGCGGACGTTGCCGGGATGCGACGCCTGGAGGCGCGAGACGTCCTGCCCGTTCTGGTAGAGCCAGCGGCGGAAATAGCTGCGCTCGAGCCGCGCGCGCGGGACGAAGTGGTGAACGACCGCCGTCGGTTCGTAGACGCCTTTGCATCCCGCGCCGACCAGACGCAGAAAGAACTCGTGGTCTTCGCCGGTCCGCAGCGTGCCGTCGAGCTTGCCGAGGTCGTGACGCAGGCCGCCGATTTTCCTCACGACCGACGCGCGCACGGCCATGTTCGCGCCGACGGGCATGACGTCGCGGCCGTCCGCGTCCGGCGCAATCGTCAGCCGCGCCGTGCCGTTGTCGGGAATCGCGAGCACGCCGTAGAGCGGCTCCGACAGCCACGGCGGCGGATCGGCTTCCCAGTGCGGAAGGATCCGTCCCGCGGCGTAGTCGGCGCCCGTCTCCGCGAACGCCGACGCGTACGCCTGCAGCCAGTCGGGCTCCGGCCTCACGTCGTCGTCGGTGAGCGCGATGATGTCGCCGGTGACTTCCTTGAAGAGCGCGTTCACCGCGTGCGACTTGCCGGGCGTCGCGATGTGGCGGTACACGATGCGCGGCGCGCCCGGTGTCTTCGCCGCGGCGCAGACGACGGCTTTCGTGCCGTCGGTCGAGCCGTTGTCGCCGACGAGAATCTCGAACCGGTCGCGCGGCCACTCCTGCGCGATGAGCGCCGCCAGGGTGTCGCGAAGAAGCGCTTCGCGATTCCTGGTGGCGATGACGACAGAAAACGTTGGTCCCCGCATATGCCCGTTATGGCTTCGGCACGATCGTCGAGTCGTTGCCGACGCCGCCGGGCGCGCCGGCGCAGCTGGTCGGGCACGATGCCGAGCTGTTGAAGAAGTTCGTCGGGCTGAGGACGATCTGATCGATCGAGAAGCCGTCCTCGCGCACCTGGATGCGCAGCGTGTGGGCGCCGCTCGCCGCGAACGTCAGCGTCGCCGGCTGGCTGAGCCAGTACGCCCCGTTGACCCAGCCCCAGTTGTTGAGGCTCGAGCCGGTGGAGTCGGTCGCGAGGTTCACCGTCAGGCCCTGCGACGTGTTGAGGGCGTAGACCGGCGAGCCGCTCGACAGCGCGTCGGAGAACTGCACGAAGAACGAGTCGTTGTATTTCGAATTCGACGCGGCCTTCACGCGGATCCAGAGCGTGTAGGCGACGCCCAAGTTCGCGGTGAACGGCACGTCGACGTAGTGGGTCGGCGACGCCGACGGTCCGCCGGTGCTGGCGACACCGGAATCCGGCGTCATCGCGACGACGCCCGCGGCCGCCGTCCCGTCCGGCGCGGTCGTGAACGCGCCGTGGAAGTTGCCCGAGGGGATGTCCGCGGCGTAGATCACGATGTCGGTCGGCGTGGCCGCCACCGCGGTCGTGAACGACCACACCGGACCGGCCGTCGCGCCCATCGCGTTGTTCGCGACGATCTGCCAGAAGTAGGTCGTGTTGCTGCTGAGCGCGGCCGACGGCGAGAACGTCGCGCCGGTCTGCGCCGTCGACACGGTCGGCGGCGGGTTGGTCGTGCCGAACCTCACGTCATAGGTCGCCGCGTTGGTCGACGACCACGAGAGCGTCGGCGTGGTGCTGACGCCGGTGGCGCTGTCGGCCGGGCTCGGCGTCGACGGCGTTCCGGGCAGCGGCAGCGTCGAGAACGACCAGACCGGTCCCGGCGTCGAGCCGCCGGCGTTGTTCGCGACGATCTGCCAGAAGTACGTCGTCGCGGGCGCGAGCGACGAGGCCGGATACGAGGCCGCGGCCTGGCCGGTCGCCACCTGCGGCGGCGGGTTGGCCGTCCCGAACTTCACGTCGTAGCTGGTCGCGCCGCTCGACGTCCACGTGAGCGTCGCGCTGCTGCCGATGCCGCTCGCGCCGCTCGCGGGCGACGGGGAGGCCGGCGCGCCGGGCGCCGTCGGCGCCTGGGTGGTGAACGACCACACCGGTCCGGCGGTCGCGCCCGCGCCGTTGTGCGCGGTGATCTGCCAGAAGTAGGTCGTCGTGTTCGCGAGCACTGAAGGCGAGTAGTTCGCGTTCACCTGTCCCGTCGACACCAGCCCCGGCGGGTTCGTCGTGCCGAACGCGACGTCGTAGCTCGTCGCGCCGGTCGACGTCCACGTGAGCGTGGGCGTCGTGGTCACATTGGTCGCCGTATTCGCCGGGCTCGGCGACGCCGGCGTGCCCGGCGCGGTCGGCGGCGCCGGTTTCGGCACGATCGTCGAGTCGTTCGTCTGGCCCCCGGGCCCGTTCGTGCACGCCGCCGGACAGGACGCCGACGCGTTGAAGTACTGCACCGGGCTGAAGACGATCTGATCGAACTGGAAGCCGTCTTCGCGCACCTGGATGCGCAGCGTGTGGGCGCCGCCCGACGCGAACGTGAACGTCGCGGGCTGCGTCAGCCAGTAGGCGCCGTCGACCCAGCCCCAGTTGTTCAGGCTCGTCGCGGTGCTGTCCGTCGCGAGGTTCACGGCCAGGCCCTGCGTCGAGTTGAGCGGATAGATCGCCGAGCCGCCCGACTGCGCGTCCGAGAACTGGACGTAGAGCGAGTCGTTGAGCTTCGAGTTGCCGGCGGCCTTCAGCCGAATCCAGAACGTGTACTGCGTGCCGGCCGCGGCGGTGAACGGCACGTCGACGTAGTGCGTGGGCGACGCGAGCGGCGCCGACGTCTGCGCGACGCCGTTGTCCGGCGTGCCCGCCGTGATACCGGCGGCGGCCGTCGAGTCCGCGAACGTCGTGAACGAGCCGTGGAAGTTGCCGGCCGGAATGTCGGCCGCGTAAATCACGACGTTGTCGGTCACCGGCGCCGCGCCGGTCGTGAACGACCAGATCGGGCCTGCCGTCGATCCGAACTCGTTGTTCGCGACGACCTGCCAGTAATAGGTCGTGCTGTTGCTCAGCGACGGCGTCGTGTACGACGCCCCCGGCTGGCCGGTCGTCGCCGGCGGCGGCGGCGTGCTCGTGCCGAACTTCACGTCGTAGCTCGTCGCGCCATTGCCGGTCCACGTCAGCGTCGGCGACGTGCTCACGCCGGTGGCGTTGTTCGCCGGATTCGGGACCGCCGGTGCGTCCGGCGGCGCGGGCGCCTGCGTGGTGAACGACCACACGGGACCGATCGCGTTTCCGGCCGCGTTGTGCGCGGTGATGCGCCAGAAGTACGTCGTGCCGCGATCGAGCGTGCCCGGCGCGTAGTTCGCCGAGGTCTGTCCGGGCGAGGCGAGCGGCGGGGGGTTCGTCGTGCCGAACTCGACGTCGTAGCTGGTCGCAGCCGTGGACGTCCACGTCAGCGTCGGCGAGATGCTGACGCCCGTGGCGCCGCCGGCCGGCGATGGAGACGCAGGGGTGCCGGGCGCGTTGCCGGTGATGAGCGTGACGTTGTCGAACGTCGACGTGTTGAGCGTCGACGTGTCGTGGCTGTTGACGACCAGGCCGGTGTCGATGGTCGACGGCAGCGTGATCGTGGTCGTGCCGACCTGCGTCCACGTCGTGCCGTCGGTCGACTTGTAGCCCGTGACCGTGGATCCGCTGCGCGTGAGCTTCAGCCACACCGGCGCGGCCTGCGTCGAGCCGGACAGCCAGCTCGTCGATCCGCCGTCGGTCGGCCGCGTCATGAACTCGATGTCGCCGGTCGGCCGCAGGTCGAGAATCACGTGCGCGGCGTTGGCGGCCGTCGACGACCGCATCATCAGGCCCGCCTTCGCGTAGGCGCTGGTGTTCTGCACGCCCGTGACGCGCGCGATGAGCTGTCCGTCGCCCGCCAGCGTCTGGTAGGCGAACTGGAACGCGTCGGTGCTGCCCCAGATGTCCGCGCCGCCGCCGTTGATCGTGTAGGTGCCGCTCGCGAAGAGCGACGATCCGGTCTGTCCCGTGGCGCCGACGTCCTGGCTCTGCCATGGCGGCGGCAGGTTCGACGACGACGTCGAGAAGGACCAGATCGGGCCCGGGGTGGATCCCGCGCCGTTGCTCGCGATGATCTGCCAGTAGTACGTCGTGTTGGACGTCAGCGTGCCGGGCGAGTACGACGCCGTGGACGTCGACGTGCCGGTCGACGGCGGCGGATTCGTCGTGCCGAAGTTGATCGCGTAGCTGTTCGCGCCGACCGACGACCACGTCAGCGTCGGCCCGGTCCCGACACCTGA
>DATNBT010000034.1:0-8375 GCA_035571855.1 Vicinamibacterales bacterium | reverse complement strand
TTCGAGCACCGCGCGCCGCGTGGGATCGGCGACGGCCTTGAACGCGGCGTCGGCCGAATAGGTAACCATATGGTTACCTATTATTCTCATCTCCGGCCGCCTGTCAAGGCCGGCTTGTCCCGAGCGAGCCGGCACGCGTCGACGGAAATTTACACGCCCGAAACCACAGACCGTTCGCGCCTTGTTACGGTTAGTCCGTGCTGCTTCAGGACCGTCCGGTGGTGACGACTCCCCCGGCCGTGAGCGCCTCCGCGCTCCAGCCCGTGACGCCCGCGCCCCCGAAGATCGAAGTCGCGGGCATGAACTTCTATTACGGCCCGCGGCGCGTGCTCGAGGGCATCACCGTCAACGTGCAGCCCAACCAGGTGACGGCGCTGATCGGACCGTCGGGCTGCGGCAAGTCGACGTTCCTGCGGTCGCTCAACCGGATGAACGACATCATCCCCGGCGTGCGCGTCGAGGGCTCGGTCTGCATCGACGGCGCCGACATCTACGCGCCCTCCGTCGACGTCGTCGATCTGCGGCGACGGGTCGGCATGGTGTTCCAGAAGTCGAACCCGTTTCCGAAGTCGATCTTCGACAACGTCGCCTACGGCCTGCGGATCAACGGGCTGACCTCGTCGCGCGAGGAGCTTCGCGGCCGCGTCGAGGCGAGCCTGCAGGCCGCGGCCCTGTGGGACGAAGTGAAGGATCGGCTCCACACGTCGGCGCTGGCGCTGTCGGGCGGCCAGCAGCAGCGCCTGTGCATCGCGCGCGCGCTCGCCGTCGAACCGGAGATCGTGCTGATGGACGAGCCGGCGTCCGCGCTCGATCCGATCGCGACGCAGCGCATCGAGGAGCTGATTTACCAGCTCAAGGCCCGGTATACGATCGTCATCGTCACGCACAACATGCAGCAGGCGGCGCGCGTGTCGGACGTGACGGCGTTCTTCTGGCTCGGCAAGCTGGTCGAGTGCGACCGGACGAACAAGATCTTCACCGCGCCGGCGCAGAAGCTGACGGAAGACTACGTGACGGGACGGTTCGGATAATGGCGGAGCCGATGATGGAACGGCACGGCCGTCACTTCCAGGAAGAGCTGGAGCACCTGAAGACGCGGCTGCTCGAGATGGGCGGCCTCGCCGAGGAACAGGTGCGGGTGTCGATCAAGGCGCTCGTGGACCGCGACCGCGATCTGATCGAGCGTGTGCTGCTCGCCGACGAGCCGATCAACAAGCTGCACATCGAGATCGACGGCCGCTGCTTCACGCTGCTCGCGCTGCACCAGCCGATGGCGCTGGACCTCCGGGCGATCGTCTCGGCCCTGAAGATCAACACGGACCTCGAACGCGTCGGCGACCTCGCCATCAACATCGCCGAGGCGGCGCGCCGCTACGCGCAGCATTCCCCCGTCAAGAAGCTGATCGACATCCCGCGGATGGCCGGCATCGCCCAGAGCATGCTGCGCGATTCGCTCGATTCGTTCGTGCGGAGGGACGTGATCCTCGCGCAGCACGTGCTCGACGAAGACGACAAGCTCGACTCGCTGAAGACGCAGATTTTCCGCGAGCTGCTGACGTACATGCTGCAGGACCCGTCGACGATCGAGCCGTCGCTCGACCTGATCCTGATTTCCCGGCACCTCGAACGCATCGGCGACCACGCCACGAACATCGCCGAAGACGTCATTTTCATGGTCTCCGCCCGCGACGTCCGCCACCACGCCGACGAAAGCCAGCCGCTGCGATAAAAACACTACAATTGCAGGATTGCCGCATGGCAGGATGGCAGGATTGGGCCGCCCTCCGAAGGTAGAATTGTGCGTTTACTGCAGGCAGCATCCGGTCGATCCCGCCTGGCGGCCGTTCTGCAGCGAGCGATGCAAAACTCAGGATCTGGCGCGATGGGCCGGCGAGTCCTACCGCGTTCCGGGTGAAAAGGTCACCGACCCTCCCGGCGACAACGACGACAATGGCTGACACCCTCACAATCACCGACAACCGGACCGGCAAGACGTACGAAGTGCCGGTCACCGACGGCACCATCCGGGCGATGGACCTCCGGAAGATCAAGACGTCCGCCGACGACTTCGGCCTGATGACGTACGACCCGGCGTTTCTCAACACCGCCAACTGTCGCAGCGCCATCACCTACATCGACGGCGACAAGGGCATCCTGCTCTACCGCGGGTATCCCATCGAGCAGCTCGCGGAAGAAAGCGACTACCTCGAGACGGCGTACCTGATCCTCTTCGGCGAGCTGCCGACGGCGACGCAGCTCCAGCAGTGGACCCAGCAGATCACGAACCACACGATGCTGCACGAGAACATCAAGAAGTTCATGGAGGGCTTTCAGTACGACGCCCACCCCATGGGCATCTTCCTCAGCACGGTGGGCGCGCTGTCGACCTTCTATCCCGACGCCAAGCACATCTTCGACAAGGACTCGCGGAAGCGCCAGACGCACCGCCTGATCGCGAAGGTGCCGAGCATCGCGGCGTACGCGTACCGCCACAGCATCGGCCGGCCGTACAACTACCCGGACAATGATCTGAGCTTCGCCGGCAACTTCCTCAACATGCTCTTCAAGATGACGGAAGTGAAGTACCAGCCGAACCCGGTCCTCACCCGCGCCCTCGACGTCCTCTTCATCCTGCACGCCGATCACGAACAGAACTGCAGCACGACGACGATGAGGACGATCGGCAGCTCGCAGGTCGATCCGTACTCGGCGCTGGCCGGCGCGTCGGCGGCGCTCTACGGGCCGCTGCACGGCGGCGCGAACGAAGCCGTGCTGCGCATGCTCAACGAGATCGGCCACATCAGCAAGGTGCCGGAGTTCATCAAGAAGGTGAAGGCGGGCGAAGGCAGCCGGCTGATGGGATTCGGCCACCGCGTTTACAAGAGCTACGACCCGCGCGCGAAAGTGATCAAGCGCATCGCCGATCTCGTGTTCGCCGTCACCGGCAAGAACCCGCTGCTCGACATCGCCCTGGAGCTCGAGCGCATCGCGCTGCAGGACGACTACTTCGTCACGCGCAAGCTCTATCCGAACGTCGACTTCTACTCCGGCCTGATCTATCAGGCGATGGGTTTCCCCGTCGAGATGTTCCCCGTGCTCTTCGCCATCCCGCGCACCGCGGGCTGGGTCGCGCAGTGGGAAGAGATGCTGCTCGACCCGGAACAGAAGATCGCGCGGCCCCGGCAGATCTACACAGGCCCGGCGCATCGCGACTACGTGCCGCGGGACAAGAGATCGTGAGACGGGGTTTAACACAGAGAACGCAGAGAACACGGAGAAGACCTTTACTGATCGTCTCTGCGTTCTCTGTGTTCTCTGTGTTCACTATCGTCTCCGCGTTCTCTGCTCAGGCTCAGACTCAGACGAAGTTCGATTCCAATCGCGCGTGGGAACACCTGCGGCAGATGGTCGCGATCGGCCCGCGGCCCGCCGGCTCGCCCGCCATCGAGCAGACGCGCAAGTACATAAAGGACCAACTCGCCGCGATCGGACTGAAAGCCGCCGAGCAGGCGTGGGACGACGAGACGCCGCTGGGCCGGGTGCATATGGTGAACCTGATCGTCACCATTCCCGGGGCCAGCAAGGATCGCCTCGCCATCACCGGCCATTACGACACGAAGCTGTTCCGCGAGATTCGTTTCGTCGGCGCGAGCGACGGCGGATCGAGCGCCGCATTCCTGATCGAGTTCGCGCGCGTGCTGAAGGCGCGGCGCAATCCGCTGACGATCGACCTGGTCTTCCTGGACGGCGAGGAAGCCGTCGTCGACTGGCGTGGGAACGATCACACGTACGGCAGCCGCCACTACGTAGAGGCGGCGCGGCGGGACGGATCGATCAAGTCGCTGAAAGCGATGATCCTCGTCGACATGATCGGCGACAAGGACCTCGGCATCCGGCGCGACTCTTATTCCACTCCGTGGCTGACCGACATCATCTGGTCCCGGGCGGCGAAGATGAACCTCTCCGGCGCGTTCCTCCCCGCGCCGACCACCGTCGAGGACGATCACCTGCCGTTCCTCGCGGCCGGCATCCCGTCGGTCGACATCATCGACCTCGACTACGATGCGTGGCACACCCAGCGGGATACGCTCGACGCCGTCAGCGCCCGAAGCCTCCAAGTCGTTGGCGATGTGCTGCTTGCGTCCCTTCCGGACATCGAAGCCCGTCTCACGCACTAACTAACCGACCTGACGGCTGCGCCGTCTAACTGCCTGAATGGACGCGACCGAAGTGACTGCGGTGCTCGCGCGGGCAAGGCAGGGAGACGGCGAGGCGTTCCGGGCGCTCGTCGAACAGCACAGCCGCCGGGCGTTCCAGCTCGCCTACCGGATCACCGGCAACGAGCAGGACGCCGAAGACGTCGTCCAGGAAAGCTTCATCCGCGCGTACCGGCAGCTCAACCGGTTCGAGGCGCGGGCTCACTTCGGCACCTGGCTCCATCGCATCGTCGCCAACTGCTCGGTGGATCTGATCCGGTCGCGGCGCGCGCGCTTCGACCACGCCAGCACCGACGACCTCCCCGTCAACAATCAGCCCGAGGCCAGCGATCCGAATCCGGAGCGGATGGCGGCGAGCGCGCAGATCGAGCGGAAGGTGGCGGCGGCGATGTCGGCGCTGTCGCCGCTCGAACGCGCGGCGTTCACGCTGCGGCATTACGAAGGGCGATCGATTGCGGAGATCGGCAAGACGCTCGGCCTGGGGACGAGCGCGACCAAACACAGCGTGTTCCGCGCCGTGCGCAAGCTGCGCGCGGCGCTCGAACCGCTCAGGGGTGAATCGTGAAGCACTACACCGAAGAAGACCTCATCCTCTATTACTACGAGGAGCGCCCGCGAGGCTCCTCGGCGGTAGGAGAGATTGTCCAGCATCTCGATACGTGCGCACAGTGCGCGGCGGTCTACCGCGGTCTCGCGGCGACGTTGAAAGCCATCGAGACGCCCGAAGCGCCCGAGCGCGGCGATCAGTACGGCCTCGAGGTCTGGCAGCGCATCCGTCATCAGCTGCCCGAGCCGGAGATGCCGTGGTGGAGCGCGTGGTTCCGCGCCGATCGGCTCGCGTTTGCCGGCGCGGTGGCGGTCCTGGTGCTCGCGGCGTTCGTCGCCGGACGCTGGTGGTCCGCCGGCAGCGTCCCGGCTCCGCAGGTCGCCGCCGTCGCCACTCCGGCGACGCCGCAAACCGCTCCGGCCGAAGACAGCCGCGAGCGGATCCTGCTCACCTCGGTCGCCGATCATCTCGATCGGTCCGCGCGCGTGCTCACCGACATCATGAACGCGCGGGCGGGCGTCGACATCTCCGCGGAACAGCGGTGGGCCGAAGATCTGGTCGCCGCCAGCCGTCTCTACCGCCAGGACGCGGCGGATGCCGGCGAACACTCGGTCGCCGTCGTGCTCGACGAGCTCGAACGCTCGCTCGTCGAAATCGTCCACACGCCGTCGCGCGCCAACGCCGCACGGCTCGATGAAATCCGGCGCCGCATCGACGCGGCGTCATTGCTCTTCAAAGTCCGCGTGCTCGGCGACGAGCTCCGGCAGCGCGAACAGCCGGGCGCCGCGCGCCCGCGTGCGCTGACGACGCAAACCAGTTAAGGGGACCGCATATGAACATCAGGCAGATTGTCACGACATCCGCAGTGCTCCTCGCGTTCGCCGCGCCGGCGTTCGCGCAGGATCCGAATCAGGACACCGAACGCATCCAGGCGCAGGCCGAGAAGGCCCAGGCCGCCGCCGAGCGTGCGCAGGCGCAGGCCGAAGCACGCGCCGAACGCGCGCGAGCGCAGGGCGAGGCACGCGCGGCGGCCCGCGGAGCCGGCATCGGCGTCGGCCGGGGCGCGGGATTCAACGGCTTCGTTCCCGGCCCGATCGACGTCGAAGCGGTGTACGACGCCGCGCGGCAGGCGATTGAAAACAACCAGTTCCAGATCGCCATCCGCGATCTCGATCGCGTCCTCGCCGGCGTGGAGAAGCAGCGCGGCGACGCGGCGATGTACTGGAAGGCGTACAGCCAGTCGAAGCTCGATCTCGACAAGGAAGCGCTCGAGACGATCAAGCAGCTCTCGAAGGACTTCGCGAAGAGCCCGTGGGTGAAGGACGCGAACGCGCTCGCCGTCGAGATCCAGTCGGCGAACGGCCAGCCGATCTCCGCGGAGCTGCAGAACGACGAAGAGCTGAAGCTGCTCGCGCTCCGCAGCGTCATGCAGGCCGATCCGGACAAGGGCGTGCCGATCATCGAGAAGATGCTCGCCGGCGGCGCCTCGCCGCGCGTCCGCGACCGCGCGCTGTTCGTCCTCAGCCAGAGCCGCTCGCCGCGGGCCCGCGACGTCATGGTGAACACGGCGAAGAACAACGGCAACCCCGATCTGCAGCGCTCGGCCATCCGGTATCTCGGCATGATGGGCGGCGCCGGCGACCGCGAGACGCTGACCGGCATCTATCGCACGGCGACCGACGCGTCGGTGAAGCGCGCGATCCTGCAGAGCTACATGATGAGCGGCAACGTCGACGGCACCGTCGATGCCGCGAAGAACGAGAAGGACGGCGACCTGCGGCGCCTGGCGATTCACAACCTCGGCGTCATGCGGAATACGTCGGGCGCCAACACGGGCGACGCGCTCGTCTCGATCTACAAGAGCGACAGCCAGAGCGACATCAAGCGCGCCGTCGTCAACTCGCTGTTCATGCAGCGCAACGCGAAGGCGCTCGTCGAGCTCGCAAAAGCCGAGAAGGACGCGTCGATGAAGCGCGAGATCGTCCAGAAGCTGTCGATCATGAAGGAGCCCGAGGCCACTGACTACATGCTGGAGCTCCTGAAGTGATTCCCGTGATGCTGGCAGCGGCCCTGGCGATCGGCCAGTCGCACATCACCAACGGCCAGGTCGACTCGCACCAGGCCACGCAGTCTCTCGAACGCGAGGTCGCCACGGCGACCTCGCGCGGCGGCGCCCGGTGGATCGGGTACCGGATGAAGGTCGCGGCGGGCCGGCGGTCGCTCGAATGCCTCGAGCGCACGCACATCGCGCTCGAAGGCGCCACCGAAGTCTCGGTCCTTGCCCGCTACGAGGGCACGACGATCACGCGCCTCCGCACCGCGACGCCTGAATGCGAGATCGACGCCGGCGGCCTGCCGGTGACGTGGCTCGAGAACGTCAAAGCCGATGACAGCGCCGCCTGGCTGGCCTCGCTCGTCAACACGCCGAACGCCGAGGTCCGTGAGCGCCTGAACCGCGTCACCAAGCCGGCGGTCGTCACCCTCGGGATGACCGAAGGCGCGGCCGCGAGCCGCGCGCTCGTCAACATCGCGCGGAATCATCCGGCGCCCGCCGTCCGCAACGACGGCCTGTTCTGGCTGTCGCAGCGCGCGGGCGATCGGCTGGCCGTCGGCGCGATCGCCGAAGCGATCGAAAAAGATCCGGACACCGAGGTGCGCAAGCGCGCGGTGTTCGCGCTCAGCCAGCTGCCGAAGGACGAGGGCATCCCCCGGCTGATCGACGTCGCGAAGAACAACAGGAACCCCGCCGTCAGGCAGCAGGCGATGTTCTGGCTGGGCCAGTCCGGAGATCCGCGCGCGATTAAGTTTTTCGAAGATGTGTTGCTGAAGTAGTGCCGGCCTTCAGGCCTGCCGCCGCCACGAGCAGGATGCCCGCGGCCGACGCGCTTGCGAGCCACAGCGCCCGCGATCGCGCCGGCCGCATCGTGTCGTCGATCTTCACGTAGGGCGCATTCGCCTTCGCCGCCGCTTTCGCCAGGTCCACGTAATCGCGTCCCGCCTGCACGATCACCCGGTCGAACACGACGTTCCACACGACGAACGCGAACACGATCCAGAGCCAGGCCGCCACACGCCGCCGATTCACGGTCACCGGCGCCTGGCGTACGCGCGCAGCGCGACGATCACGACGGCCGCGCCGGCGACGACGTAGGTGACCACGGGCGGCGTGCCGTTCGGAGAGGACCGCGCCAGGACAACGGCCACGCCGGCAAGCACCAGCAGCGCGAGGAAGGTGACGATGAAGGCGGCGCGTGAGCGCGGGCGCGCGCTCGACGGTGGCTGATGGACGGGATCGGTCGTGGCGGCGCCGCACTTGTAGCAGATCAGGGCCTTGTCGGCGATCTCGGTACCGCAGTGTCGACAATTCATAGAGGTCAGGGGCTAGAGGTCAGGGGTCAGGGATCTAACGGCTAATTATGATGCGCAACCGGCCCGCGACGCCGCCGAAGTCGGTGTCGCCGAGATCCTTCGACGCGCCGCTCTGGCCGAGGAACCCCGGCACGTGCGTATATTCCACGTCGGCGCCGAGGCTCACCCACTTCGCCAATCGGACCTCCGCCCCACCGACGAGCAGCACTCCCGCATGCCTGACGTGGACATCGTCGCCCGCG
>DATNBT010000033.1:0-5306 GCA_035571855.1 Vicinamibacterales bacterium | reverse complement strand
GTCGACCAGCCAGTCGATCTCGGCGAGCGATACCTCGAAGTCGTCGCGCAGCGACGCATGCGACGCCGTGAGCAGCCCGCCGAACGTCTTCAGATCGCCCGCCTTCAGCGCGTCGACGGCCTCGAGCACGCGTGCGTTCTCGGTGACGACATGGCGCGCGCGGCGATTGAGCGGATCGGGCAGCGCGTCGATCGTCGGCAGATCGGCGGGTGTCAGCTCGCGCAGCTTGTTCACCTTCAGCGCGCGCGCGGCTTCTTCGCATTCGCGGCGCCGGGTCCGGTAGCCGCCGCTCGCGTGGTGATGCGCGATGCCGGAGTCGATGATCGTGAGCGACAGATCGGGCGGCAGCTTCACCTCGCGGTACTCGCGCGTGCCGGCGTCGAGGAAGAGCGCCGAGCCGTCGGCGCCCAGGCTGCAGATCATCTGGTCCATCAGCCCGACCGGCGCGCCAACGAACTGGGTTTCCGCCGCGTGCGCGAGCATGGCGATCTCGAGATCCGACAGCGTGAGCGAGTACGCCGACCGCAGGCTGCGGAGCACGGCGACTTCGAGGGCGGCGCTCGACGACAGGCCTTTGCCGACGGGGACCTCGGACGTGATGTGCAGATCGAAGCCGCTCGTGCGGCGCGAGCCGCTGCGGCGCAGCGTCCACGTGACGCCGGCGACGTAGTCGACCCAGCTGCCCGCCGGCTTTTCGTCGCCGAGCACGTACTCCTCTGTGCCGTGGCCCACCGAGTCGCTGGCGAGATGCACCACCTGGTCGTCGCGCGGCGTGAGCTGCACGTGCGTCTCGAGCGGAATCACGGTCGGCAGGCAGAAGCCGCCGTTGTAGTCGGTGTGTTCGCCGATCAGGTTCACGCGTCCCGGCGCGGAGACTTCAATCAAGGTCGACCTCAACGGCGCGCAGCTCCGCCGCCTTGTCCTCCGGCAGCGTGTCCGCCGTAAACGCGCCGGCTCCGAGCTCGCTGCCGGCGATGTACTTCAGCCGGTCGCGCATGCGGAGCGGCGGATAGAACTCGAGATGGAGGTGCGCCTCGGGATGATCCTGGCCGTCGGTCGGCGCCTGATGCACGACCATCACGTAAGGGAACGCCCTGTCCCACAGGCGGTCGAACTTGAGCAGGACGGTCTTCAACGCGCGCGCGAGCTCGTGGCGTTCGAGCGCCGTGAGATCGGCGACCGACTGCGTCGCGCGGCGGGGCGCGATCCACACTTCGTACGCGTAGCGCGCGCACACCGGCACGAGCGCCACGGCCTGATCGCTCAGGTAGAGAATGCGGCGGCCATCTTTGATCTCGTCGGCCAGCAGGCGCTCGAGCAGCCCGCAGCCGTTCGCGCGTTTGTACGCCAGCTGCGCCTCGAGTTCGATCGACGGCAGCGGCGGCACGAACGGATACGCGTAGATCTGTCCGTGCGGGTGGTGCAGCGTCACGCCGACCTCGACGCCGCGGTTCTCGAACGGCATCACATACAGCACGTCGTCGCGCCCGCCGAGATCGACGTAGCGATCGGCCCAGACTTCGAGGATCAGCTCGATCTGCGCGAGCGGCAGGCGGCCGAGGCTCTGCGTCGGATCCTGCGTGAAGACGACGACCTCGCACGCGCCGTTGGCGGGACGCGTCGGGACGATCTCCTGGGGCTGCGCGGTGGCTGTGTGCGAGAACGTCGGAAAGAGGTTGTCGAAGACCGCGACGTCGTAATCGCCGACGGGAAGCTCGCTCGGCCGATCGGGGTCGTCGCTCGGCGCGAGCGGGTTGTGGTCGGCGGGCGGCAGAAACGTGCGGCCCTGGCGATGCTGCGCGTACGCGATCCACTCGCGGCGCAGCGGATGCCAGCGCATGTGCGAGTTCGCGCCGGCGCCCTGCGGCGCCGCCGGCGGGCTCTGGATGGCGTCGGAAATCGGCCGGCGCGAATACAGTCGAAGCGCGCGTCCGTCGGGCTTCGAGAGCGTCCGCGTGTACATGCGTCTACTCCGGCCGCTCGCCGACGGTGACGGGCACGGGCGACGGGCCCGGCGCGACCGGATCCAGCGCCGCCGCCTTCATCGCGGCCGGCGCGTGCGCCTGCAGCTCCGGCGACGCCGCCGACGCGGCCTCGCCGCGTGTCGCGCGCGCGATCACGTCGAGCGGAAACTTCGGCGTCCGATCGTCGTACAGCAGGCCGTTGGCCTCCTGATAGGTGTCCGCGAACTGCGTGTAGCAGAAGCCGGCGAGGATGCCGAGCGTGTGAATCGTGGCCATCAGCCGCTCGTACTGCTTCGCCAGCACGCCGCCGGACTCCGCGCGCGAGTAGCCCCACGTGCCGCGCGTGTCGCGCGCGAGCGCGATGCCGCCGAATTCGCTCAGCACGATCGGCTGTTCGGTGCTGCGATCGGGCTCGAGCACCAGCACGCGGCCGCCCGGACGCTCGCGCTTGAACAGCCGCGGCAGCACCGAGTCGGTGGAGTAGCGCGCGTGGATCCGATCGGGGTTGCTGTCGTAGTCGTGGATGCCGATGATGTCGGTCGACACGCTCTCCCAGCCGTCGTTGCCGACGACGGGGCGGGTGGGATCGAGGGTCTTGGTGATGTGGTACAGGCCGCGGACGTAATGACGCTCGGCCTGATTCATGGGGAGATTCGGCACGCCCCAGGATTCGTTGATCGGGACCCACGTCATGATGCACGGATGGCTGTAGTCGCGGTCGATCGCGTCGGTCCACTCGCGCGTCACGCGCTCGACGGACTGCTTCGTGAACCGGTACGCGCTCGGCATCTCTTCCCAGACGAGCAGCCCGAGCCTGTCCGCCCAGTAGAGGTAGCGCGGATCTTCGACCTTCTGGTGCTTGCGGACGCCGTTGAAGCCCATCGCTTTCGCCAGCTCGACGTCGCGCCGCAGCGCATCGTCGTCGGGCGCCGTGAGACCCGATTCGCGCCAGTAGCCCTGATCGAGCACGAGCCTCAGCATGTACGGACGGCCGTTGAGCACGATCTTGTCGCCGTCCACATGAATCGCGCGGAGCGCCGTATAGCTGCCGACGTCGTCGAGCAGTTCGTCGCGTCCGCCCCAGAGGCGTAGCTCGACGTCGATCAGCGTCGGCACGGCCGGGTTCCAGAGCAGTCCGTTGCGGTAGTCGTCGATGCCCGGATCGGACAGCGCGATGCGCCGGTGCACTTCGCCCGAGATCACCTGATACGTGTCGTCGGCGAGCAGCAGGTCGCCGACGCGCATTTTCACTTCGAGCCGCAGGCCCTCGCGTCGCTGGCCGTCGAGCCAGACCTCGATGCCCATCTCCCAGCGCTCGAGGTTCGGCGTCCATCGCAGGCGCCCGATCCACGTGGCCGGCACGACTTCCATCCAGACCGTCTGCCAGATGCCGGTGGTGCGGTAGTACCAGATCGAATGCGGCTCGAGGAGCCAGTCCTGTTTGCCGCGCGGCTTCGACAGCTCGAGCGGATCGTCCTCGGCGCGGACGACGATCGTCAGCGAGTCCGCATTCAGGCACGTCGTGACGTCGACGGTGAACGGCGTGTAGCCGCCCTGGTGCGTGGCGGCGAGCCAGTCGTTGACCCAGACGGTCGCGTTGTAGTCGATCGCGCCGAAGTGGAGCAGCAGCCGCTCTTCAGGCCGAGTCTTCGGAATCGGGATGGTGCGGCGGTACCAGACGGCGCGGAAGAAGCCGGTGTCGTGAATGCCGCTTGCCGGAGTCTCCGGCGCAAACGGCACTTCGATCGTCCGCGTCCACTGCGCGTCGCGCGGCAGCTGCCACGCGCCGTCGGCGTCGATCGCGAAATCCCACCGGCCGTTCAGGTTCGTCCAGTTCCTGCGCTGAAGCTGTGGACGAGGGTATCCCCGCCCTTCGAGCAGAGTCGGCGTTTGCATCTTCGAACGCTTGATGAGTCGCAAGATTCGATCCACGGCAAGCCCAGCACAACCGTCGGCGGCAGTTTTGCGTACCCTCCACCAGTCATGAACATTCTGGTTACCGGCGGAGCGGGGTACATCGGCAGCGTCATCTGCGATCAGCTGCTCGACTCAGGTCATCGGGTCGTCGTCTACGACAACATGGCGAAGGGACATCGCGACGCAGTCGCCGCCGCCGCGATCGTCGTCGAACGCGATCTGCTCGACGGCGACGCGCTCAAGCAGGCGCTGCGCGATCATGCGATCGACGCCGTGATCCACATGGCGGCGTGGTCGCTCGTCGGCGAATCGATGAGCCAGCCGGAGAAGTACTACCGCAACAATTTATGGGCGAGCCTCGAGTTGCTCGAGGCAATGCGGTTCTCAGGGATGTCCCGCATCGTCTTCTCGTCGACGGCGGCTGTGTACGGCGATGCCGAACGTCAGCCCATCCAGGAGTCGGACGCCACGAGGCCGACCAATCCGTACGGCGAGTCGAAGCTGGCCGTCGAGCGTGCGCTGCATTGGTATTCGCAGGCTCACGGGTTTCAATACGTTGCCCTTCGATACTTCAACGCGGCAGGAGCAACGCCGACACGCGGAGAGCGTCATCACCCCGAGACTCATCTAATCCCGCTCGTGCTGCAGGCCGCGTCGGAAGATCGTCCCGTCGCGATCTTCGGCGACGACTATCCGACGCCGGACGGCACCTGCGTCCGCGACTACATCCACGTGTCCGATCTCGCGCGCGCCCACGTCATGGCGCTCGATGCGCTCGCAGCGGCCTCCGGCTCGGCGCGCACCGCGACGTTCAATCTCGGCTGCGGTCAGGGGTACTCGGTGCGCGAAGTGGTCGACGCCGCTCAGCGCGTCACCGGAAAGTTCATCAACGTCGAGGCGCGGCCGCGGCGGGCCGGCGATCCGCCCGTGCTCGTCGCCAGCTCCGATCGGATCCGCCAGCAGCTCGGATGGTCGCCGACATACGAATCGCTCGACGACATCGTCGGCTCCGCGTGGGAGTGGATGAAGTCACGCGGCGGCGACGCTAGGGCAGCTCGTTATTCCGAGCCGCAGCACGCTCGCTGAGCCTGGTGAGGGTGGAAGGCGCCCAGTCGGAGCTGCTTTGCCACCCGCTATGGCTGTGCTCGCCCTCGGTGTCGTCGGTCGGCCCGGGAAGAAAATGGTTCGCGATGCCGGCGGCCGTGGCCGTCAGGCGGGGCGTGACGCCGGCAGCCGCGGCGGCGAGCTTCGCGGGCCACGTGATGACCAGCTCGGCGTCGCCGTGCCGCGCCGCGTCGACGATCTTCGCGGCCGCGTGTTCGCCGTCGATCGTCA
Organism: Vicinamibacterales bacterium; assembly: GCA_035571855.1. GTDB lineage: Bacteria > Acidobacteriota > Vicinamibacteria > Vicinamibacterales > CAVVIG01 > DATNBT01. The sequence continues at coordinate 90 of DATNBT010000033.1, read as the reverse complement.
CGAAAGGCATCGAGCCGGCGATCGCGAACCACATGAACTCCTGACGATGCTGTCCCTTGAACCACGCGTTGAACACCGATCCCGTCCGCA
>DATNBT010000032.1:0-4400 GCA_035571855.1 Vicinamibacterales bacterium | reverse complement strand
CTCCGGGTAGCGGGCCCACAACGCGACCTCGGCCCTGCTCGGCGAGTGGTGCAGCGTCTGGACGATCGGCGTCGGCGACAGGCGCGTGAACGCCAGCGACATCGGATAGTACGCCGCCTCGTAGTGGATGATGTCGAACTCGCGCGCGCGCTCGACGGCCGCCGCGAGGTTCAGCATCTCGTACAGCTCCCACGGCCACATGTTCTCGTCGTGCCAGTAGCCGTGCGGGTAAATGGAGGCGAGCGTGGCGCTCGTCCGCGAATCGGCCGTCGCGAACAGCGTGACGTCGTGGCCGCGCGCGACGAGGCCTTCGGTCAGCAGCGACGTCATCGTCTCGACGGACCCGGATTTCGGCGGAGGAATCGTCGTGGCGACCGGGGCGACGTGAGCGATTCTCACGCGCCCGCCCGATCGAGGAGCGCCGGAAGCACGCGCGCCGCGTCGAAATGTTCGCGCGCGACCTCGCGTGCCGCCTTCGCGTGTCGGTCGTAATCGCCGTTGATCGCGTCGATGCCGGCGATGGCCTCATCCGGCGTGGAAAACGACAAAAGCCCGCTGCCGGACGGGAGGTGCGCCGTCCATCCGGTGTCCTGCACGAGGGCCGGCCGCCCCGACGCGAGATAGCACTCGGTGCGATCGCTGAACCAGCCCGATCGCGACGACACGTACGTGTGTTTGGCGACGCCGAACTCGGCACGCGACCGCTGAATGAAGCCGCGATAGTCCCACAGCGAGCGTGAGACGCCCATCGCGTTCACCGTGCCCCAGCCGTGCTCGCGCAGCAGCGTCTGCGGTCCGTTGATCGCGAGCTCGAACGGCTGGTTCGTCCGCGAGGGGAGATCGATGAAGCGGATGAACTCCTGGTCCTTGTTGCCGCCGACGTCGGTGAAGCTTTCGATCTGCCACGTCATCACGCTGGTGAATTTGTCGCCCGGCGCGGCTTCCGCCTTCCAGTCGTCCATGGTCACCGGCTGCCACGTCTTGTGCCATCTGAAATCGCCGACGGGAATCTGCGACGCGGGCGTGCCGACGTTCGATCCGAACGTGAAGAGGTGATCGAAGCCCTGAAAGAACTTCACGTACCACGGCTCGGCTTTCGCGATGGCGAGCTGCGTGAATGCGGGATCGGAATCGATGAACGCCTTCCGCGGGATCTTCACGTATTCGTCGCGCCAGAACCACGAGCCGCCGGAGAGATTCAGAAAGAGATCGGCGCCCGCGCAGTAGTCGCGCACGTCGACCGCCGTCCGGCCGTGATAGCTGCCGTCGTAGTTCACGAATGCCCACCGGTCGCCGAGGCCGAACGGTTCGAGCGCGTTGTGGATGTACGACGTGCCGTAGGACGGATCGGTCGAGCGCGTGTTCTGCACCGGGTCGTAGACGCACTCGCCGGTGTCTTCGATGTAGAAGACCTCGTGGCCGAGCGCGCGCAGCCCGAGCAGATACATCAGCGAGCACCACGTCACTCCGCCGAACGGGTATCGCGCGACGATTCCCGCGAAGAGTATGCGCACGGCTAGTTCACCGGGTCTTGGCCGCTTCGATGAGCTCGTCGACGGTCTCGGGTTCGTCGAGCGACTTGCCGACCGAGAGGCGCGCGCACATGCGGCGATAGAGCTGACTCGACTGGAGCAGCTCCTCGTGCCGTCCCTTCGCGGCGATCTGGCCGCCGTCGAGGACGAGAATGCAGTCGGCGTCGCGGACCGTCGACAGCCGGTGCGCGATCACGATCGTCGTGCGGCCGGCGCGCAGCCGCCGGAGGGCCGCGAAGACGATCTCCTCCGAGATCGAATCGAGCGACGAGGTCGGCTCGTCGAGGATCAGAATCGGCGCGTTCTTGATGATCGCGCGGGCGACGCTCAGCCGCTGGCGTTCGCCGCCGGACAGGCTCGCGCCCGCCTGCGCGATTTCGGTGTCGTAGCCGTTCGGGAGACGCGAGATGAAGTCGTGCGCGTGCGCGGCGCGGGCGGCCTGTTCGATCTCCTCCTGGGTCGCGTCGAGGCGGCCGTAGCGCAGGTTGTCGGCGACGGTGCCCTGGAAGAGCACCGGCTCCTGCAGCACGATCGAGATCTTCTCGCGCAGCGATCGCACTTTGTAGCCGCGCACGTCGACGTCGTCCACCAGCACGCGGCCCTCGGTGACGTCGTAGAAGCGGGGGATGAGGCTGACGAGCGTCGTCTTGCCGGCGCCGGTGAGGCCGACGAGCGCCACCATCTCGCCCGGCTTCGCCGTGAACGTGATGTCGCGAAGCACTCTCGCGCCGCCCGGGTAATCGAAGCTGACGTTCTCGAACCGGATATCGCCTCTGACGTCCGCCGCTTCGATCGCATCCGCGGCCTCGACGGTTTCCGGCGTCAGCGCGAACATCGCGCGCACGCGCCGCGCACCGGCGATCGCGCCCTGGAGCTGTCCGGTCGTGTGCGCGATGGACGACAGGGGACCGTACACCGCCGCGAGATACGCGATGACGACGCCGAGCGTGCCGATCGAGAGCTGTCCGCGCATGACGTGCAGGCCGCCGACGACGAGAATCAGTCCGGTGCCGAGGATCGTGATGGTGCTGACGATCACGGAGAACATCGACTGCTGCCACGTGATGCGGATGCGCGCGTCCATCGTCCTGTCGCCGGCCGCCGAGTAGCGGCTCAGCTCGTACGGTTCGCGCGCGAAGCTCTTGACGAGCCGCATGGCGGAGAAGGTCTCGTACAGGCGATCGAGCAGCTTCGACTCCAGTTCCTTGACGCGCTCCTCGCGGTTCGCCAGCGTGGACGTGTAATACCGCAGGCAGACGAACATGAACGGCACGACGACCAGCGACAGGAGCGCGATCGTCAGGTCGTTCTTCGCGAGAATCACGAACATCACCAGCAGCGTGATCACCGCGGTCGCGAGCGGGAAGATGCCGCTCATGACGAGGTTTTCGATCGAGTAGGCGTCGATGTCCACGCGGTAGACGGCGTCGCTGGTGCTGGTCGTGATGTGATGATGCAGCCCGAGCGCCTGCAGGTGCGTGAACAGCCGGTACCGCAGGTCGTAGACCATGCGCTGGCCGGTTTCGACCTGCACCTGCGTGCCGTACGCCGACACGAGCTGGTTGACGATCTGGAGCACGATGCCGCCGATCACGACGACGATGAGCAGCGTCCACTTGTCGCCGTGCGTCAGCGCGGTCGCGATCGCCTGCAGGCGCGCGCTCTCGAACGGCTTCTCGATCAGCACGTGATCGATGACCCAGGCGAACGGCCACGGCTGGAGCGCGCCGAGAATGATTTCCGCGAGCAGCAGGACGGCGAGCAGCGTCACGCGGCCGCGATGGGGCCGCAGGAACGACAGCATCCACGGGACGATCGGCCTGTCCTGCGGTGTTTCCATATCAGCCGATCCGGCGTGAGGGATTCTTTGTGCCGCCCGAATTGGACGCGCGCGCCGTGGCGCGCGGCAGAATCGTCGGCGGGATATTCAGCGCGACGACCGAGTTCGTGCTCGCATCGGCGACGTACAGCCACTCGGTGCCGGGCGCGAACGCGACGCGCGTGGGCGCGCCGAACTTCACCCGGCCTTCGTCGCTGACGTTGCGCATGATGCCGTCGGGCCCGACCGATCGGACCGTGCCGTTGTAGTAGTCGGCGATGAAGATCGTCATGCGGCCCAGGGAATCCTCGACGAGAGCGACGCCGGCCGGATTCGCGAGGCTCGCGTTGACAGCGGGCCCGTTGTCGCCGGCCGAGCCGAACGTGCCGTTGCCCGCCACGGTCGTGATGACGTGCGTCGCCGCGTCGACCTTGCGGATGCGGTTGTGCTGCATGTCGGCGATATACAGGTCGCCGTTCTTCGCGATCTGCACGTCGGTCGGGTTGAAGAGATGCGCGGCCGTCGCGGGACCGCCGTCGCCGATCGATCCGTCGCCGCCGGTCTGGCCGTCGCCGGCGACCGTATGAATCATGCCGGTGTCGTGATCGACCATGCGGATCCGGTTGTTGAACGTGTCGGCGATGTAGATGTCGCCGTTCGGCGCGGCGACGACCGCGTCGGGATTGTTGAGCGCCGCGTCGATCGCGGGCTTCTCATCGCCGTCGTAGCCGTTCTTCCCCGAGCCGGCGATGGTCGTGATGATCCGGGTCGGGGCGTCCACGCGGCGGATGCGGTCGTTGCGCGAGTCGGCGACGATGAGGTCGCCGTCGGGCGCGATCGCGACGCCGTCCGGCGTGTCGAGCTGCGCGCGGGTCGCCGGGCCGTTGTCGCCGGAGAACCCGTTGGTCTCGTTGCCCACCACCGTGGAGATCACGAGCCGGCGATCCACGCGCTTGATCACGTTGTTGTTGGAGTCGGCGAGGTACATGTCGCCGTTCGGCGCGATGACGACCCCGCCGGGCGTGTTGAGATACGCCGTCAGCGTCGGG
>DATNBT010000031.1:0-3109 GCA_035571855.1 Vicinamibacterales bacterium | reverse complement strand
GAGATCCGTCGCGTAGCCGATCTTCTCGATCGGCATGTCGTCGTCCCAGAAATCGGGTTTGTGGTCGGTGCCCTCGTGGCGGTAGTAGTCGATGCCGCCGCTGTGAAAGCCGTAGAAGTGGTCGTAGCCGCTCTTGAGCGGACCGAAGTTCGGGAGTTCGCCGAGATGCCATTTGCCGACGAGCGTCGTCCCGTATCCGGCTTTCTTCAGCTGCGAGGGCAGCGTTGCGTGTTCGGGAGGAAGGCCGATGCGGCCGTTCGTCGTGCCGAGGGGTTCCTCCAGGCCGATGCGTTGACGGTACTGGTAGCGGCCCGTGATCAGCGCAACCCGCGTTGCCGTGCAGACCGCCGAGTTCGCGTAGCCCTGGAGAAAGCGCACGCCGCGGGCGGCGATGCGGTCGATGTTCGGCGTCCTGACGTCCGGACGGCCGTAGCACGCGACGTCGGCGTAACCGAGGTCGTCGGCCATGATGTAGACGATATTCGGCGGCGCGGTGCGCGGCTGACTGAACGCATCATCAACACCCGTGGCAATTGCGAGCGAACCGAGGGCGGTGGTCTTCAGGACGTCACGGCGTGTCGGAGACATGCGGGGGAGTATAAACGCAACTGCAGTTGGCTATCTGGTGATGTCGTGATTTGGTGATGTGCGGTCGCCGGATCGAGCGTTTGCTAACGGCTGCATTCGCAGCGGGATCGTGCGTCGGCGGCGATCGGGATCGTGCGGCAAGACGTTTGCCTTCAGGGCCGGCGACTCTGGCGCGGCGTTTCTCGTGCGTTAGCCGGCCCCTCCCGAAGCGTTCAGCGCGCCCGCCGGAGTCCTCATTCAAGGAGGACCGCATGTTCCGCATCTGTCTGCCCGTGCTCGTGGTCGTGTCTCTGCTCGCGGCGTCGCCGCACGCGAGCGCGCAGTCGTCGAGTCGCTCCGGTGGCAAAGAGGCCAAAACCGCGCCTGCCGGGACGATCGTCAACATCAACACCGCGTCGGCCAGCGAGCTCGACGCGCTCCCCGGTATCGGTGCGAAGGTGGCCGCTCGCATCATCGAGTACCGCCAGAAGAACGGGCCGTTCAAGAAGATCGAGGAGCTGATGAACGTCCAGGGCATCGGCGAGAAGAACTTCCTGAAGCTGAAGCCGCAGATCTCGGTGGGCGGCAAGGCGGAAAGCGCGACGGCCGCCATCAAGTAACCGATGGCGACGCTCGGCGAGCTGGCGGCGGTGTGCGGCATCCTCGGCACGGTGACCGCCACCGCCCTCCCGCTCGTGGCCGGCCTGGACAATGCGCGCGTGGCGGCGGCCGCGCGGTATATGGCGTCGAGGCTGGCGCAGTCCCGAACGGAGGCGATTGCGCGCGGGCGCGAGGTCGCCATCCGCTTCGTGCCGTCCGGCGATTCGTACAGCTTCACGGTCTACGTCGACGGCAACCACAACGGCGTCCTGTCGCGCGACATCCTGCGCGGCATCGACACGCCGATTCACCCGGCCGAACGGCTGTCGGACAACTTTCGCAACGTGATTTTCGGCGTGCAACCGTCGCTGCCGCCGATCGACCCGGGCGGCGCGCCGCCGGCGGGCGATCCGATCCGGCTCGGCGTCGGCAACTCCGTCAGCTTCAGCACACTCGGTACCGCGACGTCCGGGACGATCTATCTCACGGGGCCGGGCGGCGCGCAGTACGCCGTGAGAGTGGTCGCCGGCAGCGCGAAGATCCGCGTCTACCGGTTCGTGCAGGGCACAGGGAAATGGCTGCCCATGTGATCGGGCGCGCGGGTAGCGCGGACACGTCGGCAGACCAGGACTTCGCGGAATTATGAGCACATTGCTGACCGGCTACGCTGGCACCCGCTTTGGTTCCGACACGGACATGCTGACTTCGTCACACGTTCCGCGCCGGCGCGATCGGCGTCGCGGTTTTGCCGAGCTGCTCGCCGTCATCGCGCGAAACCTCGATCGGCGCGGCGACGTGGCGTTCGTGCGCGGCGCCTTCGAAGAAACACTCCGGCGGATTGTGCCGATCCGCACGGCGCGGCTGCGCGAGAACGGCCAGCGCTGGCCGCTCGCCCCTGAGGGGCAGGAGAACGAGGTCATCGCGCTCGAAGTCCCCGGCGGCGATCACGACGCGCCGGCGATTCTCGAAGCGACCTTCGATCCGGGGTGCCGCCTGGGCGAATGGGATTTCCAGGCGCTGAGCATGGCCGCGCATGTCGCGGCGATGGTGCTGGAGATCGAGCGTGGCCGTACGCAGCTCCTGCGTGCGGGCGTCACGCCAGTCCTGCGCACGCGCGTCGACGGGGCGGCGCCACTGATTGGCTCGACGCCGGCGATGGAGCAGCTGCGATCGACGGTCGAACGAGTCGCCGGGACGGACTTCACGGTCCTCCTCGAAGGCGAGAGCGGTGTCGGCAAGGAGCTGGTCGCGCGGCAGATTCACGATCTCAGCCGGCGCCGCAATGGACCGTTCGTCGCGATCAACTGCGCCGCGCTGGTGGAAACGCTGCTCGAGGCGGAGCTGTTCGGCATCGAGGAACGGACGGCCACCGGCGTCCGCGGACGCCGGGGAAAGTTCGAGGCCGCCGACGGCGGCACGTTGTTTCTCGACGAGGTGTCCGACCTGTCGCTGTCGGCGCAGGCCAAGCTGCTGCGGACGATTCAGGATCTGGCGGTCGAACGCGTCGGCGGCAACGGGACACACCGGGTCGACATCCGGATCATCGCCGCCACGAACCGCACGCTGTCTGGTCTCGTCGAGAGCCGCCTGTTCCGGCCGGACCTCTATTACAGGTTGAGCGGCGTCGACGTCCGCGTGCCGGCGCTCCGCGAGCGGCAGGAAGACGTGCTGGAACTCGCCAGCTACTTTCTCGACCGGCACCGGATGCTGCGGCCGCTTCGTTTGTCGGCAGGCGCCGCCGAAGCCCTCGTCTCGTATCAGTGGCCGGGCAACGTGCGCGAGCTCGAGCGACTGATTGAACGCGCGGTCGCCCTCGCGCAGTCAGACGTCATCGAGCTCGACGATCTGCCGCCGACCGTTCGGGGCGAACACGGGGCCATCCTGGGACCGTCTCTCCGCGTTCGAGCGACGGTCCCAGGATGGCCCCGTGTTCGCCCCGAAC
>DATNBT010000030.1:0-5887 GCA_035571855.1 Vicinamibacterales bacterium | reverse complement strand
TCGTTCTGAAGAACGGCACGCCGCGGCCTTCCGGCGAGATCTTGTAGACGACGCCTTTTTCTCCGGTGCCGGCGTAGACGTTTCCTTTGCCGTCGACGGCGAGCGCCCAGATGTACTTGTCCTCCGGCGCAAAGAACGTGGCGGCTTTGCCGTCTTTGTCGACTTTGTAGATCTTTCCGTCCGGGGACGTCGCGACGTACAGGCCGCCGTTGGGGGCCGGCGCGAGCGCGTGCACCTCGAGCTCGGCGCTGCTGTAGAAGAGCGCGCCTTTGCCGTCGGCGCCGACGCGATAGACCTTGCCGTCGTTGCCCGTGCCGAGGAAGAAGCTGCCGTCGGGGCCGGCGACGATCGTCCAGACAAACGGCGCGGGCGTTTCGTAGACGAGATCCAGCGCGGGACCGAGCAGGAGCTGGCCGCGCGCGTCGATCGACAGGTTGTCGACGTCGCCCTTCAGGAAGTCGGCTTGCGTCGTGGCCTGGAAGAACTTGGGGGACGAAGCGTCAAGAAGCGCGCCACCGCAGAGGACACTGAGGACACAGAGGAATGCTTTGGTCGTCATAAAAATGTTCTGTGTCCTCTGTATCCTCTGTGGTGGAGATGGTGTTACTCGGCCGCCACCGTGATGGACAGCGTCTTCGACCCGGTCACGGCCTGATCGGTCGCGAGCTGCCATTCGCCGAGCGTGGCGTTCGTGAGCGGGTTGAAGCTGCCGCCGCTGCGATCGCCTTCGAGGACGGCGAGCACCGACGGAGGCAGCGCCGTGAGCGGCTCGCCGCGGACGACAGCGCCCGGACCGGCGCCGAGCAGCTTGACGTACAGCGTGTTGCCCCGGCGGGTGCGATTGAGCGTGCGGACGATCTGCTCGACGCTGCGCGGCTGCGACGACCGCGTTTCACGCTGTTCGATCTGTCCCATCCGGCCGCCGTCGGCGACGAGCAGCGACAGCGTGCCGCTGAGGTTGGCCGGGATTTCGATCGGGATCGTCTTGATCTGTTCGTCGCCGCGATACGTGCGCAGCAGGACCTTCAGCGGAACGGTGCGTCCCGCACGCGGACGCTGGTCGTCGATCCACACGCGCTCGAGCGTGGCCGTTCGCGGCTCTTCCGCCGACGTGATCGACAGATCCAGGCTCTCGATGTCGACCTTCTCGTAGTCGTTGCCGAGCAGCGCGGCCACGGGCGCGGCGATGTAGGTCGCCGCGTTCACGGACGGCTGATCGCCGGAGAAGATGTTGTCGAACGTGATGGAGTCGTGCTTCGCGATCTTCGCGGTGCCCGTGACATGGAACGTCGCCGCGCCGTATTGCCGCTCGTACGCGCCGAGCGTGCTCGTGATCGACGCGGCGGCCATCAGCGGCGTGAACATCTGATCGTTCGCCAGCTGGAAATGGAACGTGCGCTTCGGCGCGCGGCCCGCTTCCTGCTCGAGGGTCAGCGTGACCGGGATCGTCTTCGGGCCCGGACCGAGGCGGCCGGCGATGGCCGTCGCGCGATCCTGCAGGAAGGAGCCGATGATGTCGCCGGTCGTCGAAACCTTGAGCGACGAAGCGAGGCTCGGGAGCACGGTGTAGACGTACGCCCGTGTCATCGGGAAGGCCGTCGGGCCGAGGTTATATAAAGGATGGCCGAACGCGTAGACCTTTCCGCCGTCGACGTGCGTGACGGTGCCGGTGGCGCCCAACTCGAGGTCGCCGCTCACGAGCATCACGCCGATTGCGTCACCCGGCTTGAGCGGGCCGTCGTACGGCTTCTCGCCCGCGCGCGCCATCGTGCCGCGGCCGGTCGGAATGAAGCCCTGCGAACCGAAGGCGCCGCCCAGCAGGTCGGAGATGCCCGGCTCGAAGCCGGACATTATTAATGGCGTCGCAATGGGACGGAGCAGCGTGCCGATCTCCGCGCCGGCCACGCCGCTGATCGCGTTCGCGCCGACCAGCGCGGCATCGCCCGGATGGTCGACGAAGGGCCTGTTCCAGTTCAGCGCGCGGCGGAACGCCAGTTCGACGTTCTCGCGCGTGAGCGGAAACTCGACGTGGATCTTCGCCGCGGCGGGACGGACGTCGTTGAACGCGGTCGCGTCGGTCATCTCGGCAATAGGCGTGATGCCGGCAATCGGCTCCTTGGAAAACTGGCCGAGCGCGTACGACACGGCGCCGATCAGGCGGCCGTCGACGTACACGGGACTGCCGCTCATGCCGGCGATGACGCCGGTGTTGGCGAGCGGGCCGCCTTCGAGGCGGGCGAGAATCAGGTTGCGATGCGTGCCGATGACGTTCTCGAGCACGCCGAGGATGTTGACTTTGAATTCTTCGACGCGTGTGCCTTCGAACACCGTCCGGCCGATGCCGACCATGCCGGGGCGGATTTCATCGACACCCATCTGCGAGGTCTGGGCAGGGGCGTGAACCAGCGCGAGCGAGGCCAGAAGTACCGGTAAGGCGAGTCGCCGCAATATCATTGCTTTTTCTTTGGGTATGATATCATCCACGCTTCGATGACGTGTGCCTCCTTCGCCGTTCGGGCCGCCGCTTCGCTCGCGACGTACGTGTATGCGTGGCGGTATTGGCCGAATGCTGAAGAGGCATCCGCTCTGGCCCGTTAGACACTGACGCGCGCCTAAAGCGAAAGGAAGTTCCGAGCCTCTTCAGCCGAACGGTTGAAGAGGCTTTTTTTATTTCTATGTCCAGGATCTGCGTCACCGTGACCGCCGCCACGACGGCCGATCTCCGCCGCAAACGCGACGAAGTGTCGAATGCCGATCTGGTCGAGCTGCGTCTCGATACGGTGAGCGATCCGGGCGTCGCCGGCGCCCTCGCCGGACGTAAGCATCCCGTCATCATCACGTGCCGACCACAGTGGGAAGGCGGCGAGTTCAAGGGATCCGAAGAGGAGCGGAAGCGGATCCTTCGCGACGCCCTGACTCGCGGCGCGGAATACGTCGACATCGAGTGGCAGGCCGGCTTCACCGATCTGCTCGCGTCGACCACCGGCCGCCGCGTCGTGATCTCGTCTCATAGTTTCGACGGCGTGCCCGGCGATCTGGTCGGGCGGTCGCAGGCGATGCGCGCGACCGGCGCGGAAGTCGTCAAGATCGCCGTCCAGACGTCGAAACTCACGGACTGCCTGCCGCTGCTCGATCTCGGCGCCCAGGTGGCGCGTCAGGGCACGGTGCTCATCGGCATGGGGCCGTGCGGCCTCGCGACGCGCGTGCTCGCGAAGAAATTCGGATCGCTCTGGACGTATGCGGGCGATCAGGCGAAGGTCGGGCAGTTGACGCCGGCCGAGCTCAGCGACACCTACCGATTCAGAACGCTCAGCGAGAAGACCGACATCTACGGTCTGGTCGGCTCGCCGATTTCCCATTCGGTGTCCCCGGCCATGCACAACGCGGCGTTCGGCGCGACGCGGCAGGACGCCGTCTACCTGCCGTTTCCCGCGGCGAGTGCCGACGACTTCATGACGTTCGGCCGCGCCATGGGCGTCAAGGGCGCGAGCATCACGATTCCGTTCAAGGTCAGCCTGTTCGATCGCATCGACGAATCGTATGCAGTCGCCCGCCGCATCGGCGCGATCAACACCATCAAAGTCATGAACGGCCGCTGGATCGGCGGCAACACCGACGCGGCGGGATTCCTGAGCCCGCTGCGCGATCGCGTCGAGCTCAACGGCGCGCGCGTCGCCGTCCTCGGCGCCGGGGGCGCCGCGCGGGCGGTCGCCGTCGCGCTGAGCTCGAGCAACGCGCAGGTGACGATCTACGCCCGCGACGTCAGCAAGGCCCAGGACGTCGCGCTGACCTCGTCGGCCGCGTCGGGCCCGATGCCGCCGCCGCGAGGCAGCTGGGATCTGCTCGTGAACTGCACGCCGGTGGGCATGTATCCCAACACCAGCGAGACGCCGATCGACGCGTCGCTCCTGAGCGGCGGCAAGTACGTCTACGACCTGATCTACAACCCGACGACCACGAGGCTGATGAAGGACGCCGCGAAAGCGGGATGCGAGCCGATCGGCGGCCTCGAGATGCTCGTCGCGCAGGCGCACGAGCAGTTCGAGTGGTGGACCGAAACCAAAGCGCCGGCGGGAGTGATGCGGGAGGCCGCCCTGAAGCGGCTTGCGGAGTTCATGCGCCAATGAAAATCACGTCGTTCGAAGAGTTCAAGGAGCTGTCGCGCCGCGGCACGTTCGTGCCGGTCGTGAAGGAAATCGTCGCCGATCTGCTGACGCCGGTGTCCGCCTTCCTCAAGATCGCCGAGCACGCGGACTACGCCTTTCTCCTCGAGAGCGTGGAAGGCGGCGAACATGTCGGCCGTTACTCGTTCCTCGGCAAGGATCCGTTCCTGATCCTGACGTCGAGGCAGGGCAGGACCATCATCGAGCGCGGCGGCACGACCACCGAGAGCGACAAGCCGTTTCTCGACACGCTGCGCCATCTGATGGCCGACTACCAGTCGCCGTTCGTGCCGGATCTGCCGCGGTTCACGGGCGGCGCCGTCGGCTACTTCGGCTACGGCACGTCGACGTGGTTCGAGCCCGTGCTCGGCGATCTCGGCACGTCGGACGACGGCGCCGACCAGGCGGGCTTCATGCTGTTCGACACGGTGCTCGCCTTCGATCACGTGCAGCACCGGATTCTCATCATCGCCAACGCGCGCATCACCGCGGACGACGACCTCGAGTCGCTGTATCAGTTTGCCTGCGCGAAGATTCAGTTCCTCGAGAAAGAGCTCGAACGCAGCCTCTCGCATGCGCGCCGGTCGCACACCAGTGCGCTGGACGTGAAGTCGAGCTACACCAAGGACGGCTTCGAGGCGCACGTGCGCAAGGCGAAGGAGTACATCGCCGCCGGCGACATCTACCAGGTCGTGCTGTCGCAGCGGTTCGAAACCGACGTCTCGGCGGACCCGTTCACGGTCTATCGGGCGCTGCGGCACGTGAACCCGTCGCCGTACATGTATTTCATCCGCATGCACGGCGTCTCGGTCGTCGGCTCGTCGCCCGAGATGCTGGTGCGCGTCGAAGGTTCGCGCGTCGAGACGCATCCCATCGCCGGCACGCGCCGCCGCGGCAAGAGCGAGGAAGAAGATCTCAGGCTGGCCGAGGAGCTGAAGCGCAACGAGAAGGAGCGCGCCGAACACGTGATGCTCGTGGATCTCGGCCGCAACGACGTCGGGCGTGTCTGCAAGTACGGCAGCGTCCGCGTCCCGCAGTTCATGGGCCTCGAACGCTTCTCGCACGTCATGCACCTCACGTCGATTGTCGAAGGACAGCTGTCCGACGAGAACGACCGCCTCGACGCGCTGGCGTCCTGTTTCCCGGCCGGCACGGTCTCCGGCGCGCCGAAAGTGCGCGCGATGCAGATCATCCGGGAGCTCGAGCCCATCCCGCGCGGGCTGTACGCCGGCGCCGTCGGTTACGTGGACTTCGCCGGCAACCTCGACTTCTGCATCGCGATCCGCACGGTGATCATGTCGAAAGGCAAAGCCTACGTGCAGGCCGGCGCCGGCATCGTCATCGACAGCAATCCGACGGCCGAGTACGAAGAAACACGCGACAAGGCGCGCGCGCTGATGACGGCGCTCGAACTCGCGCAACAGGGGCTCTGATGGTCTGCGTCGTCGACAACTACGATTCGTTTACCTACAACCTGGTGCAGTACCTCGGCGAATTGGGCGCCGAGGTGAAGGTCGTGCGCAACGACGCGGCGACGGTGGCGGATGTCGCGGCGCTCGGCGCCGACCGGATCGTGATCTCGCCGGGACCGGGACGGCCCGAAGACGCCGGCATCACGATGGCCGTCATCCGCGAGCTCGGGAAGAAGACGCCGATCTTCGGCGTGTGTCTGGGGCATCAGGCGATGGGCGCCGTGTTCGGCGGGCAGGTGGTGCGGGCGAACG
>DATNBT010000029.1:0-8914 GCA_035571855.1 Vicinamibacterales bacterium | reverse complement strand
GAAGTCGAGCCGCATGGGGCTCGCCATCTGCACCGCTCGCGCGGAGATCCACGCGACGGGATCGCGCCGGATGTCCGCCGAGATCGCGGAGGAAAACGCCAGAACGGCTGCAATGATCAGGGTGGCGCGCTTCATAACGCCTCCTGGCATTGCACTCGAGCAATCGACATTCCACGCGTCCTCCCGGAAAACTGGCAGCGCTGTTGCTGTATCGGGCCGCGGAGGACGTCATGCGCCGGATTTTGTTCGTGTTTTCGCTGGTCGCGTCGACGGCGGCCGTGGCCGCCGCGCAGGATTCCGCGGCGGGTGCGAAAATATTCGTGGATCAGAAATGTTCGCTGTGCCACTCGATCGACGGGAAAGGCAACGCGAAAGGCGCGCTCGACGACGTCGGCAGCAAGTTGCCGGCCGCCGACATCAGGGCGTGGATTGAGGACGCGCCGGGGATGACGGCCAGGTCCGGCGCTGCCCGGAAGCCAGCGATGAAGGCGTACTCGCTGCCGAAGGGCGACGTCGACAGCCTCGTCGCGTATCTCTCGACGCTCAAGAAGAAGTAAGTGCTGCGCATCACCGGCGCAGTGCTGACGACGGTCAGCGCCGTGCTGTTTCTCGCGGGGTTCTTCGCGGACCTGGTCGGTCTGCATACGAACCCGTATCTCGGCGTGGTCCTCTTCCTCGCGCTGCCGGCGGTGTTCGTCCTCGGCCTCGTGCTGTTCGCGCTCGGACACTGGCCGGCCGCGTGGCCGCGGATCGATCTCGCCAATCCCACGCACCGCACCGCGACGGCGCTCGTCCTCATCCTCACCGCCGTCAACGTCGTCATCATCTCGATGGCGTCGTACCGCGGCGTGGAATACATGGACTCGGTGTCGTTCTGCGGCCAGGTGTGCCACACGCCCATGCAGGTGGAGTTCATCGCCCACGAGCGAGGCTCGCACTCGAACGTCAAGTGCATCGACTGTCACGCGGGTCCGGGCGCGCGGTCGTTCGTGGCGGCGAAAGTGGCGGGGACGCGGCGCGTGCTCGCGGTGCTGCGCGGCAACTACGAGCGCCCGATCGTGCCGGAGCCGTCGCAGCTGCCGGCGGCGGCGGACACCTGTCAGCAGTGCCATTCGAACGCGCGGTTCGGCGGCGAGCGGATCACGCACGTCGTCGAGTACGCCGACAACGAGAAGAACACGAGGACCGAGACGAAGGTGAAGATCGATCTGGCGAAGGTCCATACGCACATGGACAAACAGATCGAGTTCGCGGCGACCGACAAGACGCGGCAGACGATCCCGTACGTGCGCGTGAAGAACGCGGACGGCAGCATTCGCGAGTACCGGACGAAGGACGCAACCCCTGGCGCGGCGCTGCGCCGGCTCGACTGCGCCGACTGCCACAACAGGCCGAGCCACGGCATCGCGCCGACGGCGGATCGCGCGGTCAATCAGGCGATCGCGGCGGGGGCGATTCCGGTCTCGTTACCCTTCATTCACAGGGAAGCCGTGAAGGCGTTGAAAGCGGGAAAATCCGCGGCGCTGCGGGATTTTTACCGGTCGGCGCCGCAAGCGGACGTCGATCGCGCCGTTGCCGCGGTCAACGACATCTACCGGCGTAACGTCTTTCCGGCAATGAACGTGACGTTCGGCAGCTATCCCAACAACATCGGACACATCGATTCGGCGGGCTGTTTCCGCTGCCACGACGACGATCACCGGAGCAAAGACGGCAGGAAGATCGGCCAGGACTGCGAGACCTGCCACACGACTGAATAGACTGGCCCGCCGCAGCGCGCAGCGCGAAGGCGGTTGGCATCGGCTGTGCTATACGCCGGGCCAAGCCATGAAGTCGATTCTCACTGTTGCTGTTTTGTGCTGGGCGACGACGGTCTTCGCCCAGCAGAAGCCGCCGGTCACAACGGGCGGTTACGCCGGTGACGACACCTGTATCGCCTGCCACGACAACAAAGACAAGCAGTTGAAGACGACGCTGCACGGGAAGGCGCAGAACGTGCGCACGCCGTCGGCAGAGGCGAACCGGTCGTGCGAGACCTGCCACGGCCCGGGCAAGGAACACTCCGAGACCGGCGACAAGACGAAGATCAGGGCGTTCGCGTCGATGAAGCCGCGCGAGGTGAACGAGACGTGCGTGTCGTGCCACAACCGGTCGACGCACGCGCAGTGGAAGGGCAGCATGCACGACGCCCGCAACCTGTCGTGCATCACGTGCCATTCGGTCCACAGTCCGAAAGCCGAGCACGCGCAGCTGAAGGCCGCGTCGATCACCGAGACGTGCGTGCAGTGCCACAAGACCGAAGTCGCGAAGACCGAGCGGTTCGGCCACATGCCGGTGCGCGAGGGCAAGCTGGAGTGCACGTCGTGCCACAACCCGCATGGCTCGACGAACGTGCGGATGCTGAAGGTCGGCAACTGGGTCAACGAGACGTGCGTCAGCTGCCACCAGGAGAAGCGCGGCCCGTATCTCTGGGATCACGCGCCGGTGCGTGAAGCGTGCAACACCTGCCACGATCCGCACGGCAGCAACAACGAGCGCATGCTCGTCGCCAAGCTGCCGATGCTCTGCCAGCGATGCCACATCGGCACGCGGCATCCTTCGACGATCTACGACGGCGCGCAGCTGGCCGCGCGCAGCAACCGGCTCATCGGGCGCGGCTGCGTGAACTGCCACGCGCAGATTCACGGCAGCAACAGCCCGGCGGGCAACACGTTCCTGCGGTGACGCCCATGAAAAACGCCATCGTCCTTCTCGTGTTGTGCGCGTCCCCTGTGTTCGCCCAGGAGCCGGCCGAGCCGCAAAACGCGGCCGAGGTCGGCGTCCAGGGCACGTCGCTCAGCGACGGCGCCGATCCGTTCCAGTTCTACCGCTATCGCGATCTGCGCAACGGCGGGACGCTCGATCTGCTGCGCTATACGAAAGACAACGGCACGTACTGGTTCAACGTGCAGGGCGACCACATCGGGTACCGCGACACGCGCGCGTCGGCGTCGATCAACGATTTCGGAAAGTTGAAGGCGTCGTTCGAGTTCAACCAGATTCCGTACTACTTCAGCAATCAGACGAAGACGCTCTTCGCACCCGAGGGCGGGGTGTCGGAGAACATCCTGCGGCTGCCCGACACGGTGCAGACGAACCTGCAGAACCTGCCGACGGCGCAGAAGAACGCGTACTACGCGAGCCTGAACGGCGCCGCCTCGCCGTTCGATCTCCGTCTGAAGCGCAGCATCAGCGACTTCAAGGCGACGTGGTCGGCGACGAAATCCCTCGACGTCGACATCGCGTTCCGCAACACGCTCAAGAACGGCAACCAGCCGTGGGGCGGGACGTTCGGCTTCTCGGACGCGGTGGAACTGGCGGTGCCGATCAAGACGAGCACGAACGACCTCGGCCTCGGTCTCGAGTGGGCGAACAGCCGCGGCTCGACGCGCGTCGGCTACGACGGATCGTTCTTCCGCAACGAGCTCACGACGCTCGTGTGGGACAACCCGCTGCGCATCACCGATTCGCCGACGCTCGGGCCGCTGCAGGGACGCGAGTCGCTCTGGCCCGACAGCAACATGAACACGGGCAGCCTGTCCGGCCTGCTGAACCTGCCCGCGCGCAGCCGCGCGACGGCGTACATCTCGGTCGGCAACTGGTCGCAGGACGACCCGCTGATTCCGTACACGGTGAACAGCGCGCTGCCGTCGATTCCGCTCGATCGCCAGACCTCGAACGCGCAGGCGCGCATCACGAGCATGAACTACACGTTCAACTCGCGGCCGGTCGACAACCTGTGGCTGACCGCGCGCTTCCGCAGCTACGACTACGACAACCGCACGCCGATCTTCCACGTCGCGAACACGGTGGCGTACGACACGACGGTCTCCGCGTTTGCCGACGGCGGCACGAGCCCGTACAGCATCAACCGCAAGACGTTCGACGCGGAAGCGTCCTATACGCCATACAGGTACAGCGCCTTCCGTGTCGGCTACACGCGCGAGCAGATCGATCAGACGTTCCGGACGTTCGACACGACGACGGAAGACATCGTCCGTGTGTCGGCCGACGCGAGCGGCATCAGCTGGCTGATGCTGCGCGCGGTGTACGAGCACGGCAACAGGAGCGGATCCGGCCTCGACGAGCAATCGCTCGACGACATCGGCGAGCAGACGTCCCTCCGGCAGTTCGACATCTCGGATCGGCGCTCGAACCGGTTCTCGCTCGTGGCGCAGGTCACGCCGGTCTCGTCGTTCTCCATCAACGGCACCGCGTCGGCCGGCAACGAAGACCGCGGCGCGACGGTGTTCGGCCTGCGCAGCAACGACAACCGCGCGTATCAGGTCGGCTTCGACTACGTGCCGAACAAGACGGTCTCGCTCGGCGCGAGCTACCAGTGGGAGCGCTACACGTCGCTGCAGGCGTCACGCCAGGCGAACCCCGGTCCGCAGTTCGACGATCCCACGCGCGACTGGACGACGCATGGGGACGACAAAGCGTCGACGTTCAACGCGTCGCTCGACCTGCTGAAGGTGCTGCGCAAGACCGACATCCGGCTGGCGTACGACCTCAGCCACGCCGAGTCGCTCTACCTCTACGGCCTGGCGCCGAACAGCACGCTCGCCGCGCCGGTGCAGCTGCCCGCGGTCGTCAACGAACTGCAGCGCGCGACCGTCGACGTCCGCTATCACTTCAGCCGGCATTTCGGCGGCGGGATCGTCTACTGGTTCGATAAGTACGCGGTCAACGACTTCGCGATGGACGCAGGAACGCTGACCACGATCGCGCAGCCGTCGTTCCTGATGATCGGCTACGTGTACCGGCCGTACACGGCGCACACCTTCTCGGGACGGTTCACGTACTACTGGTAAGGCCGGACCTGAAGGTCCGTCGCGGCGACGGAAATCGCGAATAGCGGAAAAACGTTTCTCACGGCGGGTGGTCAGTGGAGGGCGAGCACGAACGTCCACGGCACGATGGCGCCGGCGACGTACGTGACGGTCAGAATAGCGAGCGCCAGATGCCGCGACTGCAGGTGGAGCACCGTGGCGCAGGAAATCGCCAGCAGCTTCGCGCCGACGATCGCGGCGCCGAGCCCGAAGTCCTGTGCGGCGTAGTGGATGAGAGGGTTGCCTTCGATGCGCGGGCCGAACTGGGCGATGCCCGCCGCGGTCAGCGCGCCGTCGGCGACTTGAATCGCGGCGAACAGCGCGAGCGTCCACAGCGCGCGCGTCTGAGATCCGGGAAGCCTGCTCACGCAGGCGATAGCTACAAGCGGTGTGCCGGGATTTCGCAGGCCTGAAGGCCTGCGGCTACAGCTGGGAACGCGGAAGACTCCCGGCTACAGCTGGGAACGCGGAAGACTTACACCTGCCTGAGCGCGAGCGTCGCTGCCCAGTACCCACACATGCCGTGGACGCCGACGCCGGGCGGCGTCGACGCCGAACACAGGTAGAGACCTTTGACAGGCGTCACGTAGTTGCGCCACGTCGGGCGCGTGAACAGCTGACCGAGATCGAGCGCGCCCGCGCCGATGTCGCCGCCGACGAGGTTCGCGTTCCCTGCTTCGAGCGTCGCGGGCGTCGTGACCGAGCGCGCGATCACGCGATCGCGGAAGCCCGGCGCGAAGCGCTCGATCTGACGCTCGATCCGATCGAGCATGTCGACCGTCGATCCCGACGGCACGTGGCAGTAGCCCCAGGCGATATGTTTGCCGGCAGGCGCACGGGATGGATCGACGATCGTCGGCTGGCTGAGCAGCACGAACGGACGATCGGAGATCGTGCCGTCCCACACGTCCTGCTCCCAGCTGGCGACTTCCTTCGCGGTTCCCCCGAGATGAATCGTTCCCGCGCGCCGGCAGTCGGCCGACGTCCACGGAATCCTGTCCGCGAGCGCCCAGTCGACCTTGAAGACGCCGGGACCGTAGCGATAGCGCTCAAGCGCACGGCGGTACGACAGCGGAAACCTGTGGCCGGCGATGCGCAGCAGCGGCTTCGGGGAGAGATCGCACATGACGATCGCCGCCGGCGGCAGCTCGTCGACGTTCGCAATCCTCGTGTTCGTGACGACCTCGCCGCCGAGCGTACGCAGGTGCGCGACGAGCGCATCGGTAATCCGCTGCGCGCCGCCGCGCGGAATCGGCCAGCCGCCGATGTGGCTGAGCGCGCCGAGCGTCAGGCCGACACCGGCGGTCAGCGGACGATCGAGCGGCCGCATCCCGTGCGCGGCGATGCCCGCCAGCAGCGCCCGCGTGCGCGGCTCGCGGAACGCCGACGTCGCGAGGCCCTGCATCGAACGAAGCGCGCGCATGCCGAATCTCGCCAGCGCGAACGGGTGACGCGGAATCGCGGGCGGCCCGAGCACCGCGCGCGAAATGCGCGGCCAGTCCGCGACGACCGCGCCGACGATGTTCCTGTACGCCTTCGCATCGCGGCCGAGCGCGGCCGCGGTCGCGTCGAGCGATCGCACCGTCGTCGCGGCGCTCCCGTCGTCGAACGGATGCGCGACCATCACGTCGGGTTCGATCCACTCGAGCCCGTGCGACGCCAGGGGCAGCGTCTTCCAGAATGGCGACGCGATGCCGAAGGGATGCACGGCCGAGCAGACGTCGTGCGTGAACCCGGGCTCGGTCGACGCTGCCGAGCGCGCGCCGCCGCCCGCGGTCGCGTTCGCCTCGAAGACGACGACCTTGCATCCGGCCTGCGCGAGCACGATGGCCGCGCTCAGGCCGTTTGGACCGGAGCCGATGACGACGGCATCAGTCATGCCTATAGTTAACGTTACATCGATGGCCGAGTACTGGTACTCGCGATGGCTGTTCGAGCGGGCGCTCGCGGCCATCTACCTTGTCGCGTTCGGGGCGGCCGTCGTGCAGTTCGTGCCGCTGCTCGGCGAACGCGGGCTCGAGCCGGTCGGCAGGTGGGTCGAGCTCGTGTCGTTCAAGGATTCCCCCAGCCTTTTCTATTTCTTCCCGAAGGACGTCGCGTTCAGGGTCGGCGCGTGGGTCGGCGTGGTGCTGTCGATCGCCGTGCTGGCGTCGATTCCCCAGCGTCTCGGCTCGGTGGCGTCCGGCATCGTCTGGGCGGTGCTGTGGGTGCTGTACCTGTCCTTCGTCAACATCGGCCAGACGTTCTACGGCTTCGGCTGGGAGACGCTGCTCTGCGAGTGCGGGTTCTTCGCGATCTTTCTCGGCGGGGCGAGCACGACGCCGACGACGTGGTCGCTGTGGATCTACCGCTGGACGCTGTTCCGCCTGATGTTCGGCGCGGGCCTGATCAAGATTCGCGGCGACTCCTGCTGGCGCGACTTCACGTGCCTCGACTACTACTTCGAGACGCAGCCGATGCCGAATCCGCTGAGCTGGTATTTCCACTGGATGCCGCACAGCGTGCACGCGGCCGGCGTCGCCATCAACCACGTCGTCGAGCTCGCCGTGCCGTTCGCGTACTTCACGCCGCAGCCTTTTGCGTCGATCGCCGGCGTCGTCACGATCCTGTTTCAGCTCGTGCTGATCGTCTCCGGCAATCTGTCGTGGCTGAACTGGCTGACGATCGTCCTGTGCATTCCGCTCGTCGGCGACGCGTGGCTGCACTGGCTGCCTGTCGCGCGGCCGGCGGCGCTGTCGATGCCGCCGGTGCTGAAGGTCGCGCAGTACGTCGCTGTGGCAGCCGTCGCGCTGCTGAGCATCGCGCCCATTACGAACATGCTGTCGTCGAGGCAGCTGATGAACGCGAGCTTCGAGCCGCTGCATCTGGTGAACACGTACGGCGCGTTCGGCAGCGTCACGCGCGAGCGCTATGAGATCGTGCTGTCGGGCACGAGCGACCCCGAGCTCACGCCGGCGACGAAGTGGAGCGAGTACGAGTTCAAAGGAAAACCGGGCGATCCGTCGCGGATGCCGCCGCAGGTCGCGCCGTACCACATGCGCCTCGACTGGCTGATGTGGTTCGAGTCGATGGCGCCCGTTCCGCAGAGCGGGTGGTTCTTCAATCTGCTCGCCGGCCTGCTGCGCGGAGACGAGCAGACGCTCGGGCTGCTGCGGACCAATCCGTTCCCGCAGACGCCGCCTCGATACGTCCGCGCCGAATACTTCCTCTATAAGTTCACGACGCCGGACGAACGGCGGCAGTCCCGACGATGGTGGAACCGGCAGCTGGTCGGCAGCTTCTACGGTCCAGTCAGTCTCGGTCGTCAGTAAAGCACCGGCCGCGCGGCGTGTATTTTGCACACTCGCGCCGCGTGGACCCACGTGCACGTTGGCAAGCTCTTCAGGCGCATCTGAGCGCCGCCCGATTTGCCCTCAAGATGGGCGACAAGGAGAAAGCGCGCGAGGAAGTCGAGACGGCGCTTTCGATCGACCCTGAATTCCTGGCCGCGCGCCTGCTGCGCGACCAGCTCAGTACACCGGAGATTCCCGCGGTCCCTGCGCCCGTTCCCGTCCCTGCGGCCCCGTCCGCGCCGTCCGCCTCGCTCGCGGCGTCTGCCGCGGCGCTCGCGCAGTTGGAAGAGCGCGTCAAGCAGCGCGTTCGCGAACGTGAAGCCGCGCCGGCCCGGACGGCGACGCCGGCGACACCACGCCGTGCCGCGAAGACCGTTCGCGCCGGAGCGCTCGCGGCGGCCGGGGTGGCCTTCGCGGTGGCCGTCTCGTCGAACGGCAGAGTTCGAGAGCCGCAACTGCTGACGTCGCGGGCCATCACGCTGACCGCATCGCTCGTCGACGCCGCCGTTCCGGACCCCGTGGACTTCCCGGCGCCCGCTTCGCCAGCTATCGACGACGACGAACCGCTCGTCGTCGAGCGTCCGTTCATGCGGCCGGTGCCGACGCCGACACCTGCACGCGTCACGGTGTCCGCGCCCGTGACGGCGCCCTTTGACTCACGTCCGGGAGCGCAGACGCTCGTTCAGGGCCAGCCAACTCCCGCCATCGCGA
>DATNBT010000028.1:0-23519 GCA_035571855.1 Vicinamibacterales bacterium | reverse complement strand
ATCTTCTCTTCCTGCACGGTGCCGTCGAGGTCGTCGGCGCCGAACCAGAGCGCCGTCTGCGCCACCTCGACGCCCGTCGCCACCCAGAACGCCTTGATGTGCTCGATGTTGTCGAGCATGAGCCGTGACACGGCGTGCACGCGGAGGGTCTCGGCCGCGCTCGGCGCCGGCAGCTTGTGCATCTGGTTGTTGTCGGGGTGAAAGGCCAGCGGGATGAATGCCTGGAAGCCGCCGGTCTCATCCTGAAGCGCTCGCGCGCGCAGCATGTGGTCGACGCGCTCTTCGTGCGTCTCGATGTGGCCGTACAGCATCGTGACGTTCGTCTTCATGCCCATGCGATGCGCGAGGCGGTGAATCGCCAGGTACCGATCGGCGTCCGCCTTGTCGTGGCAGATCTTCTTCCGCACGCGCTCGGCGAAGATCTCGGCGCCGCCGCCGGGGAGCGAGTCGAGACCCGCGTCCATCAGCGCACGCAGCACCTGCTCGTCGGACATCCTGTACAGATCGCTGAAGTACGCGATCTCGATGGCCGTGAAGCATTTCAGATGGATCTCCGGACGGATGCGCTTGAACCCGCGCAGCATCTCCGTGTAGTAGTCGAACGGCAGATGCGGATCGAGGCCGTTGACGACGTGGACTTCGGTGAGCGGCTGCGCGGCGCGCCGCCGGAGCTTGTCCCACACCTCGTCGAGCGACATCGTGTACGCCTGGTCGTCGCCGGGCTTGAGCCGCGCGAACGAGCAGAACAGGCAGCTCGCCTCGCAGACGTTGGTCGCTTCGATGCGGATGTTGTAGTTGTAGTACGCCTGCGCGCCGTGGCGCTTCTCGCGTTCGCGGTTCGCCAGCCAGCCGACCGCGAGCAGATCGGGCGTCTCGAAAAGCAAAACGCCGTCCTCCAACGTGAGTCGGAGGCCGGCGTCCAACTTCTCCGCGACAGCCGAAAGGCCCGCGGCTTTTACTTGCTTATACCCCACAGCTGAATGCGCAGCGTGCGCGCGCGCGGGCCGTCGAGCTCCGCCATCAGGATGCGCTGCCACTGTCCGAGCACCACTTCCCCGCCGCTCACCTGCAGCGTCAGGTTGTGGCCGAGGAGCATCGCGCGCAGGTGCGAGTCGGCGTTGAAGCGATCGCAGTCGGAGTGATCCGGGTTGTTGTGCATCCACTCCGCGTCGCGCGCGACCATCTGCTCGAGGAAGCGCTTGATGTCGGTGAGGAGCGCCGTCTGGAACTCGTTGATGAAGAGCGCGCAGGTCGTGTGCATCGACCAGAGGCTCACGAGTCCTTCCTTGATGTTGAACTTCCGCGCGAACTCCATGATCTGCTTGGTGAGGTCGACCAGCTCGATGCGCTGATCGGTGGAGATCACAATCGTCTCACCGTGAACCGTGAGACCGCCGGTGGTCGCGGTAGCCACTTCTTCGACAGGCCGCTCGCGAACGGTGACGGTCGAGCTTTTGCTCATGAAAGTCCTCTTGGGTGTTGGAGTTCCTCGAAAAACGATCAGGTAATGTTACGCAAAATTACACGGTACTGGCAACAGCGTATAATCGCGGACTCGAGGCGGGTCTGAAGGCCCGCCACCACGTACGTGCCCCGGTGGCCAAGCGGAAGTGGGTGAAAAGCCCACACGGTCTCGCCACTGTATGCGGGGAGCGGAAGGCCTGAAATGCCACTGGCCGTCGAAGCTCGAGCAGATCCATCGAGCGACGGCGGCTGGGAAGGCGGCCCGACGCGACGATCCGCGAGTCAGGAAACCTGGACCCGGGGGCGTCCTTTTCTTCGGCGCGACAGACGCCGGAAGGAGCTCCGATGTCCCGGTCTGCATTTTCGATCCTGCTTTGCGCTCTTCTCTTCGCGACATCCATCGGTAACGCCCTCGCCGCCGACGCCGGCTCGCTCGGCGGCACGGTCGTCGACTCGCTCGGCGCCGCCATCAGCGGCGCGCAGGTCGTCCTGCTCGGCGACGCCGGACGCGACACCACGGCCGCGACCGACAGCCGCGGCGAGTACGTCTTCGCGGCGCTGCCGGGCGGCCGCTATCAGATCGAAGTTCGTGCGCAGGGCTTTGCGACCCGGCGCAGCGACCCTGTCTTCGTCGGCGCGTCCGGCCGGACGCTGCTGAACGTGACGCTGCAGATCGGTCCGCTCGCCCAGGAGGTGACGGTGACGGCGGCGCCGACCGAGGTTCCCGTGTCGCAGATCGGCGCGCAGGTGACCGTCATCGACAACCGGACGATCGACGCGCTCGGCACAACCGACGTGCTCGAGTCGCTGCGGCTGGTGCCCGGCGCCCAGATCGTCCAGGTCGGCGCAAAAGGCGGGACGGCGTCGCTGTTCGTGCGCGGCGGCAATTCCAATTTCACCAAAGTGCTCGTCGACGGCGTGCCGGCCAACGACATCGGCGGCGGCTTCGACTTCGCCGCCGTCAGCACGACGGGCGTCGATGAGATCGAAGTGCTCCGCGAGTCCAACAGCATGCTGTACGGCTCGGACGCCCTCGCGGGCGTCGTCAACGTCACGACGCGGCGCGGACGCACGCGGACGCCGCAGTTCGACTACTCGCTCGACGGCGGCAATCTCGGCACGGTGCATACGTCCGCCGCGTTCGGCGGCGTGGCCCAGCGGCTCGACTACTTCTCGGAGTATTCGTACTTCAAGACGGACAACGACACGCCGAACAACCGTTACAGGAACGGCACGTACGCGGGCCGCTTCAGCGTCGCGCTCGGCGGCAACACCGATCTGAGCGGCACGATCAGGCGCGCGGACACGGACTACGGCAGCCCGAACGCGTTCGACCTCTTCAAGATCGCCGACGACTCGACGCAGAAGGGCGACTTCACGCACGTCGGCGTCACCGCGCAGACGCAGATCAACCGGCGGTGGCAGAGCTCGGTGCGGTTCGCGTCCATGACCCAGAACACGCACAGTGACAACCCGGCGCCGACCGGCACGCCGTACGATCCGTTCGGGTTCGGCGCGAACTACCTGGGCCAGCCGGTCACGGTCACCGGGGCGAACGGGTACTCGGTGACGGGCCGTGCGATTCTCGATTTCGGCGGCACGTATCCCTCGCTGTTCGACTCGCACACGACGCGCAATCTGATCACCGGTTCGACGAGCGTGCAGGTGATCCCGGGATTCGACGTCTCGGGCGGCGCGCACTACGAGCACGAAGCGGGATACACGCAGTCGGGCGGCGCGGCGGCGCCGAAGTCGGAGACGACGCGCGACAACGGCGGCGCGTTCGCCGAAGGCCGCGTCACGTATCAGCGCCTCTTCGTCAGCGGCGGAGTGGGCGTCGAGCACAACGCGGTCTTCGGCGGCGCCGCGACGCCGCGCGTGTCCGTGGCGGTGTACGCGCGCCAGCCGTCGGCCACCTCGAGCGCCGGCGACACGAAGATCACCTTCAATGCCGGCACCGGCATCAAAGCGCCGGCGATTTACCAGGAGCTCTCGTCGCTGTTCGCGCTGGCGAAGAACCTCCCCGGCGTCGGCCCGATTGGTCCCGAACGCGCGCGGACGCTCGACGTCGGGATCGAACAGGGCCTTCTGCGCGGACACATTCGCGCGCGCGCCACGTACTTCGACAACTCGTACAGCAACCTGATCGAGTTCGTCAGCAAGAACACGCTGCCGCTGCTCGGCGTCTCCACCGCCGCCGCGAACGCCTCCGGCTTCGGCGCCTACGTGAACTCGCAGTCCTACGACGCGCGCGGCCTCGAGCTGTCGCTCGATTCCATGCTCGGCGCGAACGTGCGCGTCTACGGGTCGTACACGTATCTGGACGCGAAAGTCACGGCCTCGCTGTCGGGCGGCGCGCTGACGCCCGCGACGAACCCGGCGTTCCCGGGCATTCAGATCGGCGCGTTCTCGCCGCTCATCGGCAACCGTCCCTTCCGTCGTCCGGCGAATTCCGGCAGCCTGCTGATCTCCTACTCGCCCGGCAAGGCGCAGATCGCGCTGGCCGGGTACTTCTCGGGGAAGCAGGACGACAGCACGTTCCTGAGCGATCAGAACTTCGGCAACTCGATGCTGCTGCCGAACCAGAACCTCGATGCGGCCTACGCGAAGCTCGACCTGAGCGGGTCGTACCGCATTCATCCGAGGCTGAAGTGGTACCTCAGTCTCGAAAACCTGGCGAACTCGAAGTACGAAGCGGCGTTCGGATATCCGGCGCTGCCGGCAACCGTCCGCACCGGCGTCACGCTCATGCTCGGAGGCGATCGATAAGCATGACGGCGCGTCCGCGTGCGGCGGTCTCGTGGAGCGGCGGCAAGGACAGCTGCGCCGCGCTGCATCGCGTGCATCGTGACTTCGACGTCGTGTCGATGATCACGATGTTCGACGAGCAGGCGCTGCGCAGCCGTTCGCACGGCCTCCGGCCCGAGCTGATCACGGCGCAGGCACAGCGCCTCGGCCTGACGCAGTTCATCGGCCGGTGCACGTGGGACAGCTACAGCGCGGTGTTTCAGCGCGTTCTCGGCGATGTCGCCCGCAGCGGCGTCACGCACGTCGTCTGCGGCGACATCATGTTCGACGAGCACCGGCTGTGGGCCGAGCGGATGTGCGCGGGCGCCGGCCTCACCGCCGTCGAACCGTTGTGGGGAGAGCCGACCGACAGGCTCTTCGACGAGTGGATCGCCTCCGGCGCCGACGCGCGCATCGTCACCGCGCGCGCGCAGTATCTCGACGAGACGTGGCTCGGCAGAACGCTGACGGCCGCCATGGGGCCGGAGTTCGCGAAGCTCGGCGTGGACAAGTGCGGCGAGCGCGGCGAGTACCACACGGCCGTCATGAACTCGCCGCTGTTCTCGCGGCCGCTGTCGATCACGACCGGCGAGGTCGTCCAGCACGGCGGGTGCTGGGCGATCGATGTGATTCCAGATGCTTGAGGCCCGGAACGTCGCGTTCGGCTACACGCGCGGCTCGCGCATCCTCGACGACGTCTCCGTGTCGATTGCGCCCGGATCGGTCGTCGGCCTGATCGGACCGAACGGCTCCGGCAAGACGACGCTGCTCCGGCTGCTGAACGGCACGCTGACGCCGCTCGCGGGCCGCGTGTCGCTCGACGGCGCCGCGCTCTCGACGATGCGCCGGCTCGAGGTGGCGAAGCGGATCGCCGTCGTGCCGCAGGAAACGCAGGTCACGTTCGATTTCACGGTGCTCGAGATCGTGCTGATGGGCCGCTACGCGCATCTCGGCGCGTTCGCGATCGAAGGGCCCGACGACGTGGCGATCGCCCGAAAGGCGATGGCGTCCACGGGCACGGCCCCGCTCGAGTCGCGCCAGTTCGCGACGCTGAGCGGCGGCGAGAAACAACGCGTCGTCATCGCGAGCGCCATCGCCCAGTCGTCCGGGATCCTACTGCTCGACGAGCCGACGACGGCGCTCGACATCGGCTATCAGTTCGAGATCGCGTCGCTCCTCTCCTCGCTCAACCGCGAGCGGAAGACGACGATGGTCGTGTCCACGCACGATCTGAATCTCGCGGCGATGCTGTGCAGCGAGCTCGTGCTGCTGAAAGCGGGCCGCGTGCTCGCGGTCGGCCCGACGAAGGACGTGCTCACGACCGGCAACATCCGCCGGCTCTACGACGTCGACGCCGACGTCGTCTTTCACCCGCGCGCAGGTCATCTGACGGTGGTGCCCGTTGCCCGCGCGGACTGACGTCCGCCGCCGCCTCACGCTGACGCTGACGGGCTTCGGCGCGCTGACGGTCATCGTCATGCTGCTGGCGCCGCTCGTCGGCAGCACGTCGATCAGCCTGTCGCGCGTCTTCGATCGATCGATTCCCTTTTCCGACAACGTCGACGCGCAGGTGTTCTTCGTCGCGCGCCTGCCGCGGGTCATCGCGGCCGCCCTCGTCGGCGCCGGGTTCGCGCTGTCCGGCGTCGTGTTCCAGGGGCTGCTGCGGAATCCGCTCGCGTCTCCCGACACGCTCGGCGTCGCGGCCGGCGCCACGCTCGGCGCGATGCTCGCGCTGACGGCGCACGCGGACTTCACGATCTTCGGCATCGGCGTCGTGCCCCTCACGAGCTTCGCCGGCACCATCGGCGCACTGGCGATCGTCATGGCCATTGCGTTCGCACGGCGCCGCGGCACGTCGAGCACGGTGCTGCTGCTGGCCGGCATCGCCATCGGCGCGCTGCTGGCCGCCGCAGGGCGGTTCATCCAGTACTTCGCCGACGTCACCGACACCTTCAAGACGGTGCAGTGGCTGATGGGCTCGCTCGACGTCGGGAGCTATGCGCCGATCGTCGCGTCGCTCGTGCCGTTCGGGATCGCGTGCGCCGGCTTCGTGACGCTGCCGCGCGTGCTCGACCTCATCAGTCTCGGAGACGCGGCGGCCGAAGCCCGCGGCGTCGACGTCGTGCGGATGGAGCGGATCGCGCTCGTCAGCGCGTCGCTGTCCACCGGCGCGGCCGTCTCGCTCGGCGGCCCGGTGTACTTCGTCGGCATCATCGTCCCTCACATCGTGCGGCTGATCGTCGGCGCGGACCACCGGCTCGTCCTGCCCGCGTCGGCGCTCTTCGGCGCGTCCTTTCTGATCGTGTGCGATCTGATCGCGCGTACGATCGTCGCGCCCGTCGAGATGCCGGTCGGCATCATCACGGCGATCATTGGAGGCCCATTTTTTCTATGGCTGCTGTTTCGCGGCAGATAGGGCTCAGGGCCAAGGGCTTAGGGCTCATTCTCGGATTAGCCCTCAGCCTTCAGCCCTCAGCCCTGTTCGCCCAAGCGCGCAGGATCATCTCCATCATCCCGTCGACGACCGAGATGCTGTTTGCCATGGGAGCCGGCGATCGCGTGATCGCCATCGGAACGTACGACAAATACCCGCCTGAGGCGCAGAAGCTGCCGCGCGTCGGCGCGCTCGTCGATCCGAACGTCGAACAGATTCTGCAGATGCGCCCGGATCTCGTCGTCGTCTACGGCACGCAGACCGAGCTGAAGCGCCGTCTCGAGCGCGCGAACATCCCGTACTACTCGTACTCGCATCAAGGGCTTCCCGACATCTTCTCGACGATGCGATCGCTGGGGATGCGGGTGGGCATGGCGGCGCAGGGCGAGGCGCTGGCGGCGCGGCTCGAGCGACAGCTTGCCGCCATCCGGGCCAAGGTGGCGAACCGGCCGCGTCCGAAGACGCTGCTCGTCATGGGGCGGGAGCCCGGCGCGCTGCGCAACATCTACGCGAGCGGCGGCGTCGGTTTTCTCCACGACATGCTCGAGGCGGCCGGCGGCACCGATGCGCTCGCCGACATTCAGCGGCAGTCGGTGGACGTGTCGAACGAGATGGTGCTCGCCCGCGCGCCCGATGTCATCATCGAGCTTCGATACACGGACGAGGCCATCAACAGAGCCGACCTCGATGTCTGGAACCGCGTCTCGGCCGTGCCGGCCGTGAAGAACCATCGGGTGATCGTCCTCACCGGCGACCAGTTCGTCGTCCCCGGTCCCCGCGTCGCCGACGCGGTCGCGAAGATGGCGGCTGCGATTCACCCGGAGGTCGGGTGGTGAATTGGAACAATGTGGCATCTGGTCATCTGGTCATTTGGTCATTTGGTCATTTGGCGGCGCTGGGATCGCGAGTTCTGGCGTGCCGTCCCCAATGATCGGGAAAAGATGGCGCGCAGCTCGGTCGATTCACGTAAGAGGTCGGGAACTTCGGAGTTTGGTGTCAGATGCAGACGATCAACTATCTGGAGCCAATAGACACTTTCCTCTGCTTCCTCGACGACAGTGCCCAGCTTCGCGATGAACTCGGCACGCGAGCGACCGTTGCAAGCGCTGCGATAGTTTGCACCGACGGACGTTGAAGATTTTGCTAACTGATACGCGATGACTTTCGCTGCGGCCGTCTGCGGAAAACGATCGACCAGACGCAACACGTTGAGCGCAAAGGTGATCGTACGTTCCTTGAGCGCGGTACTCAATTCACTCATATCGACTCCTCTGAATGGTGCGGCGAGCATGAGCAAATCCATTACCAACACCAGATCAAGTAACCAAATGACCAGATGACCAAATGACCAAATGCTTAATTTCATGGTCATCCGGCAAAGACAGCGCATGGATGATCCACGTGCTGAGACAGCAGCCTGACATCGAGCTCGCCGGGGTGCTGACGACGGTGAACGAGAAGTACCAGCGCGTCGCGATGCATGCGGTGCGGGTGGAGCTGCTGCAGGCGCAGGCCGACGCGCTCGGGCTGCCGCTGTGGACGGTGCCGATTCCGTCGCCGTGTCCGAACGATGTCTACGAGCGCGCGATGAGCGCCGCCGTGGCGCGGGCGGTCGGCGAGGGATTCACGCACATGGCGTTCGGCGATCTGTTTCTCGAAGACATCCGCCGCTATCGCGAAGAGAAGCTCGCCGGCACGGGACTGACGCCGATCTTTCCGCTCTTCGGGGCGGACACGACGGCGCTGGCGCGCGAGATGGTCGCGGGCGGACTCAAGGCGCGGCTCACGTGCGTCAACCCGAAAGTACTCGACGCGAAGTTCGCCGGCCGCGACTTCGACGCGTCGCTGCTCGACGAGCTGCCGGCGTCGGTCGATCCGTGCGGCGAGCGCGGCGAGTTCCACTCGTTTGCGTACGGCGGGCCGATGTTCTCGAAACCGATCCCGATCAGATCGGGCGACGTAGTCGAACGCGACGGCTTCGTCTTCGCCGACGTCATGCCAGATGCCACAGTGACCGGATAGCCAGATGCCGAAATTCCCGTGTCGCATCGTCTGCCTGACCGAAGAGACGACCGAGACGCTCTATCTCCTCGGCCAGGGCCATCGCATCGTCGGCGTGTCGGGCTACACGGTCCGTCCGCCTGAAGCGCGAGAGAAGCCGAAGATCTCCGCGTTCATCAACGCGAAGTTCGACAAGATCACCGCGCTCGAGCCGGATCTCGTCCTCGCCTTTTCCGATCTGCAGGCCGATCTCGCGGCGGAGCTGGTCCGCCGCGGGCTGAACGTCGTGACCTTCAACCAGCGGAGCGTCGCGGAAATCCTGCAGATGATCCGCATGGTCGGCGGGCTGGTCGGCTGCCAGACGCAGGCCGAAGCGCTCGCCGATCGTCTGGCCGCCGGCCTCGAGGACGTTCGCGCGTCGGCGGCGTCGTTGCCGACGCGTCCGCGCGTGTTCTTCGAAGAGTGGGACGAGCCGCTGATCTCCGGCATCCGCTGGGTCGAGGAGCTCGTGGAGATCGCCGGCGGCGATCCGATCTTTCCCGAGCTGACGACCTGCGGTCTTGCGAAGGATCGCATCGTCGATCCCGCTGAAGTCGCGCGGCGGGATCCGGAAGTGATCTTCGCGTCGTGGTGCGGCAAGAAGATGAAGAAGGCGACGATCGTGAACCGGCCCGGCTGGAACGCCGTGTCGGCCGTCCGGCACGATCGGATCTACGAGATCAAGTCCACGTACATCCTGCAGCCCGGTCCGGCAGCGCTGACCGACGGGCTCGCGCAGCTCCGCTCGGCCTTGAGCTCGAGCCCTACTCGAATCTGAGCGCGCGCGAGGGATCGATGCGCGCCGCACGGCCGACGGGAATCAGCGTCGCGATGAGCGTGACGCCGAGCACGAGCGCCAGCGCGGACGCGAGAATCAGCGGATCGGACGGCCGCACGTCGTAGAGCCAGCTCGACGCGACCCGTCCGGCCGCGTACGCGACGCCGAGGCCGACGGCCGCGCCCGTGACGGCGACGAGCAGGCCCTGCCGCGACAGCAGCCAGAAGATGTTGCCGCGGGTGGCGCCGAGCGCCATGCGCGTCGCGACTTCGCCGTGACGCTCCGCCGAGGCGTACGCGATCATCCCGTAGATCCCGATCGCCGCCAGCACGAGCGCGATCGCCCCGAACAGCAGCATCAGCGTCGTCCCCAGCTTCTGCCGCGTCAGCGTCGCCGCGATGACCTCCGTCACCGGACGGACCGTAAACGCGAGCTGCGGATCCATTTTCTGAACCTCGGCGCGTACGGCGGGAATCACGGCGTTCGGATCGTCGAGCGCGGTCGAGACCACGACGTTCGTGCGGAACATGCCTCCGGCCTGTGTGTCGGCGAGATAGAAGACCGGATCCGGGCTGCTCCACAGCGACGCGTATTTCACGTCGTTCACGACGCCGACGATCCGGCGCGCGTTCGCGGGGTTCGGCTTTGGAAATCCGAACGCCATCCGCGCGGACAGCGGATCTCGCCCGTCGAGATACTTGCGGACGAAGCTTTCGTTGACGACCAGCACGGGCGCCGTCGTCGCCCGATCGTCGTCGGTGAAGCCGCGTCCCCGTATGACGCGCATGCCCATCGCGCTGAAGAACGATCGGGTCACCACGCTGCTCCGCGCCACGACGTGCACGTGCGACTCGTCCCAGTTGTCCATTTGAATCAGCAGCCGGTTGCCGGGATTGCCCATCGGGAAATCCGACGACGCGGCGGCATCGGTCACGCCGTGAATGCCCCGGATGTTGGTGAAGAGCGTCCGCATCCAGGCGTCGCGCACTCCGGCGTCGCGGTAGCGCCCGGCCGGCAGCAGCACGTCGAACGCCAGCCGGCCGCGGCTGTCGAACCCGGGATCGTCGTGCTGGAGATTGAGGAAGCTCCGCACGAGAAGTCCGGTGCCGGCGACGATGGTGACGGCCACGGCCACTTCGGCGACGATCATGATTCGCAGCGCGCGATGCGTCGAGCGCGCCCCGCCGACCGACCGTCCGCTCTCGCGGAGCCACCGCTCCATCACGCCGGCGGCCGCCAGCCGGGCCGCGGGCGCGAGCCCGATGCCGAGCGCGCACACCGCCAGCATGCCGACGGCGAAGAACAGCACGGAGGCATCGAAGGACACCGTCTCGAGCCGCGGAAGCTGTCTCGCGCCGTAGCTCAGCAGCATCCGGACGCCGGCGTACGCCAGCGCCAGCCCCGCCGTCATCCCCGCCGCCGCAAGCACCAGCGACTCGGTGAGCAGCTGCACGGCGATCCGCCCGCGGCTCGCGCCCACGGCCGCTCGGATCGCGATCTCGCGGGACCGCCGTGACGCGCGCGCAAGCAGCAGGTTGGTCACGTTGACGCACGCGAGCACGAGCAGCAGCGCCGTCGCCGAGAGCACGATGATCAGCATCGGCCGGAGGTCGCCGACCATCGTGTCGATCAGCGATTCGACGATGAAGGCGCGGTTGCCTTCGGGCCCGGGAAAGTCGTGGCCGAGCGCCGCCGCCACCGCGGACAGACGCTGCGACAGGGCGCGATCGGGCGTCGACGGACGCAGCCTGAGATATCCGTCGTAGCCGTGGTCGGTCGATTGCGGATTGAGCTGCAGATTGAACCAGACGTCGGTGCCGCGCGGCACGTCCATGTCCGGCGACGCCACGCCGATGATCGGCATGCTGCCGGTGGACAGCGTCAGCGTCTTTCCGAGCACCTGCGGGTCGGCGCCGAACTCGCTGCGCCAGAAGCGATGCGAGAGGATCGCGCCGTTCGGTCCGTTCTGGCGGAAGTATTCGGAGGTGAACGCGCTTCCGATCGAGACCGGAAGGCCGAAGAGCGGAAAAAATCCTTCGTCGACGCCGGAGGCGAGGATGCCGAGCGGCGGACCGTCGGTGCGCAGCAGCGTGAGGTCCACGTGCGCCGACACGCCCGCGCGCACGATCGGCAATGACGGATCCTTGAGCCTGCTCAGTTCGAGCGGCGCGACGAGCCCCAGCGTGACGCGGCCGTCGGTGAACGTCGTGCGCACCGTCCGGATGTCTTCCGCATGCGGATACGGCAGCGGCCGCAGCAGCGCGGCGTTCGCCACGCTGAAAATCGCCGTCGTCGCGCCGATGCCGATGGCCAGCGTGCTGACGGCCGCGAGCGTGAATGCCGGGGAGCGACCAAGCGATCGCATCGCGTACCGCACGTCCTGCCGGACGACGTCGAGCCAGGCGAACCGGCGCTGATCGCGATACTGCTCCTTCATCTGATCGACGCCGCCGAAATCGCGGCGTGCGGCCGCCTGCGCGTCGCGTTCGGACAGGCCGCGGCGCATGTGGTCCTGCGTGAGCCGCTCGAGGTGGTCCCGCACCTCGGCGTCGAGGTCCGCGTCGCTGAATCGGCGTCTCATTCGTGCTCCAGCATGCGCGTCATGATCGCGACGGTCCGCTGCCAGCTTTCAGTTTCCGCCGCGAGCTGCTTTTTTCCGGCTCTCGTGATCTCGTAGAACCGCGCGCGGCGGTTGTTGTCGCTCGTGCCCCACTCGCTCGTGATCCAGCCCTTCTGCTCGAGGCGCAGCAGCGCGGGATAGATCGTGCCCTGATTCAGCGCCAGCGAGCCGCTGGCGATCTGCTCGATGCGCCGCGCGATCGCGTAGCCGTTCAGGGGACTCATGACGTCGAGCGTCTTGAGCACCATCAGGTCGAGCGTGCCGTAGGGGATGTCTGCGTCGGGCGCCATATATAGATGTGTACTCCTGTTGTCCGGCCACATGACAGTAGCGCCTCTCCTGTTGCCTGTCAACACATTTGCTATTGCCTTCCAATAGGAGGTGTGTCAGTCTGATATGGCTTTCCCACAGGTAAACCGATCGCCGGCGTCCTCCGTCTAAGGAACAGGCCATGGATATCGCAAGGCCCGATCAGTCACGACGAAAACGAATCCGGCGGGCGCTGTACGGCGCGATCGCCGTCCTGGCGGTCGGCGCGATCACCCTCGGGGTCTCCCGCCTCAAGCCGGCGGCGCCGGGCGTCGATCGCGGCACGGTGCTCGTGGACAGCGTCAGGCGCGGAGACATGGTCGTGGACGTCCGCGGCCAGGGCACCCTGGTGCCCGAAGACATCCGCTGGATCCCGGCGACGACCGAGGGGCGCGTCGAGCGGATCCACCTCCGCCCCGGCACGCCGGTCACGGCCGCGAGCGTCATCCTCGATCTCTCGAATCCCCAGCTCGAACAGGAGCTTCGCGACGCCGAGCTCAAGCTCAACGGCGCCGAAGCGAGCCTCGCGAACCTCCGCGTGCAGTCGCAGAACGACGCGCTCGCGCAGGAAGCGGCCACGGCCGGCATCGAAGCCGAATACAAGAAGGCGGCGATGCAGGTCGAGGCCAACGAGCAGCTCTCGACGAAGGGCCTCGTCCCCGACATCACGCTGAAGCAGTCGAAGCTCGACGCCGACCAGCTCGCCGCGCGTTTCGCGATCGCGAAGAAGCAGCTCGCGAGCTACGCGGAGTCGACCCGCGCGCGCCTCGACGTGCAGCAGTCGGAAGTCGAACAGGCGCGCGCCGCCGTGCGGCTGAAGCACCGGCAGGTCGACGACCTCCACGTGCACGCGGGCTTTGCGGGCGTGCTCCAGGTCGTGCCCGTCGACGTCGGCCAGCAGGTCGCCCCGGGCGCGAACCTCGCCAGGGTGGCCGATCCCTCCCATCTCAAGGCCGAACTGAAGATTCCGGAAACCCAGGCCAAGGACATTCAGCCCGGCCAGCGCGCGTCGATCGACACGCGCAACGGCGTCGTGGCGGGCACGGTCGTCCGCATCGATCCGTCGGTGCAGAACGGCACGGTCACCGTCGACGTCACGATGACGGAGGCGATGCCGAAGGGGGCGCGTCCCGATCTGAGCGTCGACGGCACGATCGAGCTCCAGCATCTGCGCGACGTCCTCTACGTCGGCCGTCCCGCGTTCGGGCAGGAGCAGAGCGCGGCGGGGCTCTTCAAGGTCCACCCGGACGGCACGGCGACGCGCGTGCAGGTGAAGCTCGGCGCGACCTCCGTCAACGCCGTCGAAATCCGCTCGGGACTGAGCGCCGGCGACCAGGTGATTCTCTCGGACATGTCGAACTGGGATGCGTTCGATCGCATCCGGCTGCAATAGCGATCTTCATTACCAGGAGTTGCGTGTGAACGACTTCGGACCGCCGCCGGTGATCAAGCTCGACCACCTGAAGAAAGTCTTCGTCACGGACGAAATCGAGACGCATGCGCTCGAGGAGATCAACATCGAGATCGAACGCGGCGAGTACGTGTCGATCTCCGGTCCGTCCGGCTGCGGCAAGTCGACGCTGCTGTCGATCCTCGGCCTGCTCGACTCGCCCACCGCGGGCTCCTACACGCTGAACGGCCGCGAGGTGGCCGAGCTGAAGGCGTGGGAGCGCGCGCGCGTCCGCAACCGCGAAATCGGATTCATCTTCCAGAGCTTCAACCTGATTGGCGACCTGTCGGTCTTCGAGAACGTGGAGCTGCCGCTGACCTACCGCGGCATGCTGCCGAAGGAACGCAGACAGCGCGTCACCGGGGCGCTCGAGCGCGTCGGGATGGCGCACCGCGCGAAGCACCTGCCGAGCCAGCTCTCCGGCGGCCAGCAGCAGCGCGTCGCCGTCGCCCGCGCGGTCGCCGGCGAGCCGGTCATTCTTCTGGCCGACGAGCCGACGGGCAATCTCGACAGCAAGAGCGGCGAGTCCGTCATGGAGCTGCTGCACGAGCTGTACATGAACGGCGCGACCATCTGCATGGTCACGCACGACCCGCGCTACGCGCGCCACGCCCAGCGGAACATCTATCTGTTCGACGGCAAGGTCGTGGACGAACCCGAGCCGCTGAGCGACGATCGCGCGTTCAGCCCGGCGCCTGGAACGCTCTAGTGCTGTTGTCCCTTCGCGGCCTCGAGAAGTCGTACGCCGCAGGCCCGTCGCGCACGTACGTCCTCCGCCGAATCACGCTCGACGTCCAGCCGGGCGAGTTCATCTCGATCATGGGGCCGTCGGGCGCCGGCAAGTCCTCGCTGCTCCACATCCTCGGCATGCACGACGCCGACTGGTCCGGCGAATACGAGTTTCTCGGCACGCGCGTCGACCGGCTGAAGCCGAAGGACCGCGCGGAGCTGCACAAGCGCCACATCGGCTTCGTCTTTCAGAGCTATCACCTGCTGGACAACCTGACGGTGTACGAAAACCTCGAGGTGCCGCTGTCGTACCGCAACATCGGGCGGCAGGAGCGCCAGGCGATGGTGGCCGACGTGCTCGATCGTTTTCAGATCGTCGGCAAGAAGGACCTCTACCCGAACCAGCTGTCCGGCGGACAGCAGCAGCTCGTCGGCGTCGCGCGCGCGGTGGTCGCGCACCCGCAGATCATCCTGGCCGACGAGCCGACGGGCAACCTGCACTCGGCGCAGGGGAAAGAAATCATGGAGCTGTTCAGAACGCTCAATGAGGCGGGCACGACGATCATCCAGGTCACGCACTCGGACACGAACGCGTCATATGGCTCTCGCGTGATTCACCTTCGCGACGGATGGATCGTGGACGACTGAATGACAGTGAATTTTGGCATTGTGGCATCTGGTCATTTCGACATTTGAGAATGACCAAATGACCAGCTGACCAGCTGACCAGCTGACCAGATGACCAAATGACCAAATGATCAACTGTTCGGATTCGAGGATACGAGATGGGCAAAACCGACGTCTGGCAGGGCACGCTTGCGCTGATGATCCTGAAAACGCTCGAGACGCTCGGGCCGCAGCACGGCTACGGCATCGCGCGCCGCATCGAGCAGACGAGCGGCCACAAGCTGCTCGTCAACTACGGCACGCTCTACCCGGCGCTGCTGAAGCTCGAGCAGGAGGGCTACATCAAGTCCTCGTGGGGCGTGTCCGACAACAACCGGAAGGCGAAGTTCTACCAGCTCACGCGCTCGGGAAGAAAGCAGATTGAGAAGGAAGCGCGCGAGTGGAACGAGACGACGGCGATCCTCGCGAAATTTCTCTCGCCCGACGAGGCATAGCGATGAAGAACGGACGCGACGACATCGGGGCGGAGCTCCGCGCGCACATCGACGCGCACGTCGACGACAACGTCCGCGCGGGCATGACGCCTGAAGAAGCGCGCCGCCGCGCGCTGGCCGATCTCGGCGGCATCGAGCCGACGAAAGAGCGGTACCGTGATCAGCGGCGGTTACAGGCGATCGACACGGCGGTTCGCGAGCTCCGGCACGCGTTCGAACGGCTTCGGCGCAGTCCAGCCTTCACTGTGGCCGCGATCCTGTCGCTCGCCCTCGCCATTGCCGCCAACGTCGCCGTCTTCACCGTCGTCGAACGCGTCGTCCTGCATCCGCTGCCCTACGTGAATTCCGGTCAGCTCGTCATGCTCGACTTCGCGGTCCCGGCCAGAAACATCCCGTCCAACTTCAGCGCGATAAGCACCCGCCAGTACTTCCACTTCGCTGCACATGCGCGAACGCTCAGCAGCGTCGCCGCCTATTGGGCGCTGGATCAGACCATCACGGGCCAGGGCGGGAGCGCCGAACGGGTCCGCGTGGCGTTGACGACGCCGTCGCTCGCGTCGGTCCTTCGCGTCGCGCCGGAAGCGGGCGCGTGGCTTCCCGACGACCGACCGCGAGGTCCCGCACCGACCGTCGTCCTGTCGCACGGTCTGTGGGTCAGACGGTACGGCGCGGACGCCGGCATCCTCGGAAAGACGATCACGCTCGACGGCAAGGCGACGACCGTCGTCGGCGTGATGCCGGCGTCGTTCGCGTTTCCCGATGCGCGCGTGGACGCGTGGGTTCCCGTGCCGTTTTCACTCGCGCCGACTCCGCTCGACGACGCGTACAACTACATCGGCGTTGCGCGGCTCAAAGACGGCGTGTCGCTGCAGACGGCGCGCGCCGAGATCGATCAGTTGTCGCGTTCTCTGGAGGCGTCCGCACCGGGGCACGGCCTCGGCGGTCTGGTATCAACGGCTCTGACGCTTCAGGACGCGATGGTCGGTCAGATCTCGACGACGCTCTGGATTCTTCTCGCGTCGGCCGGTGTCGTGCTGCTCGTCGCGTGCGCGAACATCGCCAATCTCTTCCTCGTCCGGTCCGAAGCACGACAGCAGGAGATCTCCATCCGTCGCGCGCTCGGCGCCGGCACGGGCGGCGTCGCCGGCTACTTTCTCGCGGAGAGCCTGCTCCTGTCACTCGCCGGCGGCGCGGCCGGTCTGTCGGCGGCGTGGTACGGCGTGCGCCTGCTCGTCGCGTTCGGCCCCGCCACGCTTCCGCGGCTCAACGAGGTGCATCTCGCGCCGGTGCATCTGGTGTTCGCGCTCGCGTTGACCGCCCTCGCGGCAATCGCCTTCACCGCGGTTCCGCTGGCGCGGGCCGGACGATCGCGGATTGCGCTGCAGGACGGCACTCGAAGCGCGACGGCGAGCCGGCGGAGTCATCGCACCCGTCAGGCGCTCATGGCCGCACAGGTCGCCCTGGCGCTCATGCTGCTCGTCGCGTCGGGCCTGCTGCTCCGAAGCTTCATTCGCCTGCGCGCGCTGGATCCGGGCTTCAACCCCTCCTCGGCGCTGACGTTTCAAATAGGCCTTCCGCCAGGCGGCTACCCGACTCGTGAGCGGATCGCCCTCGGCTACGAGTCGATCCGCGAGCGTCTCCGAACGCTGCCCGGCGTCACGTCGGCGACCGCGGTGAACTGCGTTCCGCTGTCCGGCCGCGGCTACTGCTTCGCCGCACCTCTGTATAAGGAAGGCGAACCGGCGATACCCGCCGCTGATGTACAGCAGCCGCTCGTCGCGATGCGCTCGGTCGCGGCGGACTTCTTCGAGACGATGGGCATGCCCATCCTGCGCGGCCGTGGCTTCGGGGACGCGGATTTCAGGCCGGGCGAACTCACGACTATCGTCGATGAGGCGCTGGCGCGGCAGGCGTTTCCCGGCGAGAACCCGCTCGGCAGGCGCATCGCGCTGTTGCCGCACCGAATCGGCACCGACCCGGTCTGGTTCACGATCGTCGGCCTCGTGAAGACGACGCCCACGCTCGCGCTCGACGAGCCGCGGCCGACCGGAAAGATGTACGTGCCGATCGACGGCACCCACGGCTTCCTGCAGCCGACGGACGTGATGACGTACGTGCTGCGGACATCGGTGCCTCCCGGCACGCTGGCGTCGGCAGCACGAAGCGCCGTCACGGCGATTGATCCGAATCTCGCGCTCGCGCAGGTGCGAACGCTGCAGGACCATCTCGACGCCGCGGCGGCTCCGCACGAGTTCACGATGATTCTGATCCTCATGGCCGCGGGCACGGCGCTGGTGCTCGGGCTCGTCGGGATCTACGGGGTGATGTCGTACGTCGTGTCGCAGCGCACGAGTGAAATCGGCGTGCGCATCGCGCTCGGTGCGGAACCCGCCAGCGTGATGCGGATGATCGTCAGCCAGGGCGCACTGGTGACGCTCGGCGGCATCGCCGCAGGGCTCGTCGTCTCGCTCGCGGGCGGCCGCGTCATCTCGTCGCTGCTCTACGACGTCAGCCCCCGGGATCCGCAGGTGTTCGCGACGACCGCCATCACGCTGCTCGCCGTCGCCCTCGTCGCCTGCTGGATTCCCGCGCGGCGCGCCGCGAACGTCGATCCCTTAATCGCCCTCAGGACGGAATAGCCATGGCATTCCTGCGCTCGATCGCCCACAAACTTCTCGGCCTCTTCGGACGCTCGCGCAGTGAAACCGCGCTGGCCGACGAAATCAACGGCCACCTCGACGCCCACATCACCGACAACATGCGCGCGGGCATGACGCGCGAGGAAGCCGAACGCCGTGCGCGACTTGCGCTGTACGGCGCCGAGCGGACCAAGGAAACGTACCGCGATCTCCGGGGCTTTCCGGTGGTCGACGCGCTTCTGCAGGACGTGCGCCACGGCATCCGCACACTGACGCAGGCGCCGGGATTTTCGCTGGCCGCCATCCTCATCCTCGCGCTCGGCATCGGCGCCAACTCCGCGATCTTCAGCGTCGTCGACGCCGTGCTGCTGCGGCCGCTGCCGTTTGCGAATCCCGAGCGCATCATGCGCGTCTGGCACACGCCGCCGCCGGAGCAGTTCGGCGGACGCCGGATCTTCGCGGTGTCGGCGGCCAACTACCTCGACTGGCAGGCGCAGAACCACGTCTTCGACTACATGTCGCTCGTCAGCGGCAGGGCGTTGACGATGACGGGCAGCGGCGCGCCCGAAGTCGTGCCGGCGGGCGTCGTCGACGCCGACTTCTTCAACGTGCTCGGCATGCACGCCATCGCCGGCCGCACGTTCGTGCGCAACGACACCGATCCGTCGGCGCCGCGGACGGTGATTCTCGACGAAGGACTCTGGCGCTCACGATTCGCCGGCGATCCGGGCGTCGTCGGCCAGACGGTGTCCTTCAGCGGCGAGCGCCGCACCGTGATCGGCGTCGTGAAGAACGTGAACTTCATGGAAGCGACGCGGGCCTGGACGCCGATTTCGTGGACGCCGCAGCAGCGCGCGGTGCGCGGTAATCACAACTTTTCGGCGATCGCGAGGTTGAAGCCCGGCGTCGATGTACGTCAGGCGCAGGCGGAACTGACGACGATCTCCGATCGGCTGGCGCGGCAATACCCGGCCGACGACAAGGGCTGGGGCGCGCTCGTGCTTCCGCTGCACGACGACCTCGTCGGCAACGTCCGCACGCCGCTGTTCGTGCTGTTCGGCGCCGTGGCGTTCGTGCTGCTGATCGCGTGCGCGAACCTGGCGAATCTTTTTCTCGCGAAGGGCCTGGCGCGGGGACGCGAGCTCGCCGTTCGCGCCGCGCTCGGCGCCAGCCGCGCGCGCATCGCGCAGCAGCTGCTCGTCGAGACCACGCTGCTGGCGCTGGCCGGCGCGGCCGTCGGCCTCGTCGTCGCGCGCGCCGCGGTGGCCGGTCTCGTGTCGGCGGTCGCGCAGTCGCTGCCGCGCGCCGGCGAGATCGTCATCGACAGCCGCGCGCTCGCGTTCACCGCCGCCATCGCGATGGTCACCGGCATCGTCGCGGGAATGGTGCCGGCCTGGCGCCTGACGATGAACGGCCTGAACGACACGCTCAAGCAGGGAATGGGACGCGGCGGATCGGAATCGGGTGAACGGCGCGTCCGTCATTTCCTCGTGGCGTCGGAAGTCGCCGTGGCCATGCTGCTGCTCGTCGGCGCCGGCCTGCTCATTCGCAGCCTTGGAGAGCTTCGCGCCGTGGAACCCGGCATCGATCGCCACAACGTGCTGACGATGCTGGTGGCGACTCCGCGGGCGAAGTACCCGGAAGCGCTCCAGCAGCTCGCGTTCTTCAATCGCGTGCTCGACCGCGTCCAGGCGCTGCCCGGGGTCGAGTCGGCGGCGACGATCGACAACCTGCCGCTCGAGGGCGGCTCGATGCAGCCCGTCGCCGTCGAGGGGCAGCCGGCACCGCCGCTCGCGGAGCAGCCCGAAGTCGGCGTGCGGCACATCGTCGGCGGCTACGTCTCCACCGTCCGCATGCGCCTCATCGCCGGCCGCGATTTGACCAGGCGCGACGAGCTCAATCAGCCGCCGACGGTCCTCGTCAGCGAGTCGATGGCACGGCGATTCTGGCCGAACGGGAACCCGATCGGCCGGCACCTGACGCTTGGTCTGATGTCGAACGAATCGCGTGAGGTCGTCGGCATCGTCAGCGACGTCAAGCTCGCCGGGCTCGACAGCAGCGACTCCCCGGCCGCGGTGTACGTGCCGCAATCGGTCGCGCCGCAGCAGGGCGGCGGGGTCAGGCGCGTCGTGATCCGCACGACCGTCCCGCCGACGAGCGTGACGAATGCCGTGACCGCCGTCGTTCGCGATATCGATCCCGAGCAGCCGGTGCTGTTCGTCAGGACGATGGACGAGGTGATCGGCCAGTCGCTGGCGCAGCAGCGCTTCGCGATGTGGCTGCTTACGCTCTTCGCGGGGCTTGCGCTCCTGCTCGCGGCCGCCGGCATCTACAGCGTGCTGTCGTACACCGTCCGCACGCGCGTGCGAGAGATCGGCATCCGTCTCGCGCTCGGCGCGACGTCACACAACGTGCTGCGGCAGATCGTCGTCGAGGGCATGGTGCCCGCTCTGGCCGGCCTCGCGATCGGCCTCATCGCCGCCGGCGCGCTGAGCCGGCTGCTGACGACGCTGGTGTTCGGGATCACGCCGCACGACGCGGTGACGTTCGCCGCGGGGGCGGCCGTGATCGTCCTTGTCGCCTTGCTGGCGAGCGTCATTCCCGGACACCGCGCCACGCGCATCGATCCGCTCCAGGCGCTCAGGACCGAGTGAAGCGCGACGACATCGACCGGGAGCTCGCGGGCCATCTCGACCTCGCGGCCGACGAGCTGGTTCGGGCCGGAGTCGCGCCTGATGAAGCGAGGCGGCGCGCGCGGCTGGCGCTCGGCGGCCTGACGCAGACGGCGGACGCCGTGCGGGATGTCCGCGCGTCGTGGGCCGACGCGTTCCGGAACGACGTCCGCTACGCCGTCCGTCAGCTCCGCGCGACGCCGGCGTTCACGCTGGTCGCGATCCTCTCCCTCGCGATCGGCACCGGCGCCAACATCACGATCTTCGGGTTCGCCAGCGCGCTGCTGCTCAAGCCCCTCGAGGCGCGCGATCCCGGTCAGCTCATTCGCGTCATGGGTGAAGGCGGCGACACGGCGCTTGCCCTCCAGACGTTCTCCGACGCGCACATCCGGGCGCAGGACTACTTTCATTACCGCGACGAGAACCAGACATTCACGGCGCTCGCCGCGCACTTCATCGGCGGACCGATGCCCGTGCGCGTCGACGGCCCGGCCCGCATGATCCCGCTGATGCTCGTCAGCGGCAACTTCTTCGAGACGCTCGGCGTGCACGCGTATCTGGGGCGGACGCTGACGCCTGCGGACGGAAAAACGGCGTTTCCCGAGGCGGTCGTACTCAGCGACGCTGGATGGCGGCGCTTCTTCGACGCCGATCCGAAGATTGTCGGTCGCACCGCATTCATCGAGGGGCGGCCGGCGACCATCGTCGGGATCCTGCCCGGCGGCTTCGTGGGCGCCAATGCGCCAATGGTGCCGCAGATGTACGCGCCGATCGCCGAAGTGCCGAAGACCGCCTATCGAGTGGATCTCGTTGGACGGCTGAAAGCCGGCGTGTCACGCGCGCAGGCGGCGGGCGATCTCACGCGAATCGCGCGCCGACTGACCGCGGTCGATCGGCAGGCGCGGACGATCGAGACGTTCGAGCCCACCCTACTCATGCCGGGCGGCGCCAGAGGCATCGGACTGACATCGTCCATGTTTTTTCTCGTCGTTCTCGCCGTCCTTCTGATCGCGTGCGACAACATCGCGATTCTGCTGCTGACGCGTTCTGCCAGACGCCGCCAGGAAATCGGCGTCCGTCTCGCGCTCGGTGCGAGCCGGCCGCGTCTGCTGATGCAGCTGCTCGTTGAAAGTCTC
Source organism: Vicinamibacterales bacterium (assembly GCA_035571855.1). Classification (GTDB taxonomy): domain Bacteria; phylum Acidobacteriota; class Vicinamibacteria; order Vicinamibacterales; family CAVVIG01; genus DATNBT01. The sequence continues at coordinate 1,340 of DATNBT010000028.1, read as the reverse complement.
GTGCTCTGTACCGCCGGCGGACTGGCCGGCCTGTATCTCGCGCACGTGACGGCGAAGTTTCTGACGCAGTTCTACGTCCCCGTCCCCATGCCGTTTGCGCTTACGTACGACCTCGACTGGCGCGTCGTCGTGTTCGCGATGGCCGTGTCGTGCGCCGCCGCGGTGCTGTGCGGCCTCGCGCCGGCGATGCAGTCGCTCAAGATCGACGTCGTCTCGTCGCTGCGAACGTCGGGAACGGCGGTGGAATCGCGCGTGCGCTCGACGCTCATCGTCACGCAGATGGCCCTGTCGGCGATGCTGCTCGTCGTGGCCGCGCTGCTCACGCGCAGTCTCGTCAATCCGATATCGCAGAACAGCGGTTTCTCGAGCCGCGGCGTGCTCCTGACGACGATCGCGATGGACTCGAGATACACGGCGGCGAAGCGTGCGGCGTCTCTGCGCGAGCTCGTCGACAGCATCGGCCGGGCACCGGGCATCGACAGCGTGTCGGCTGTCGACAACATCCCGCTCGCGAACAACAAGGAACCGCTGCGATCCGAGATGCACGCGAACGGCCACGCCGAAACCGTCTCCTCCAACGCCGTGGCGCCGGCGTTCTTCAGGACGCTGGGGATCGCGCTGCTCGCCGGACGCGACTTCACCGGCCGCGACGACCCCGCATCTGCCGACGTCGGCATCGTCAACGAGACGCTCGCGCGGAGATTCTGGCCCGGCGGCAGCGCTGTCGGCCAGCGGCTCGAGCGTGCGGATGGCAAGGCCGTCCAGATCATCGGCGTCGTCCGGGACGCGAAATATGAATCGCCGACGGAGCCGCCGCTGTCCTTTCTCTACCGGCCGCAGGCCCAAACCGACGTCGCCGTGCCGACGATCCTGGTGAAGGCGTCCGCCGACAGCGCGAGCGTGCTTGCGATGATCAAGTCCCGCGTCGTCGACCTCGATCCCGACCTCGCGCCGTTCAACATGATGACGTTCGACGACCGCCTGAACCTCGGCCGGATCGTGAATCGCGCGGGCGCGACCGTCTCGATCAGCCTGGGCATCGTCGCGCTGCTGCTGAGCGTCATCGGAATCTACGGGACGATGGCGTTCATCGGGCAGCAGCGCCGCCGCGAGATCGGCGTGCGCGTCGCACTCGGCGCGTCGATGTCCGACGTGATCGCGCTGATGACGCGCCAGGGCATGCAGTGGGCAGGGATGGGGCTTGCGGTGGGCGTCACGGTCGCGATTGCCGCCGGCTTCCTGATGCGTGCGCTGCTCCACGGCGTCGTGCTCGCCGATCCCTGGGCGCTCCTGGCGCCGCCGCTCATCCTCGGCAGCGCCGCGTTCGTCGCGTGCTTCGT